>CAZCEL010000157.1:0-9451 GCA_964497175.1 uncultured Bifidobacteriaceae bacterium | reverse complement strand
ACTTCGGGCTTTCCGCCGTTGGCCGAGACGCGCAGGATGCCGCCCGAATCCTGGCCGTAGACGATGCCGTCCTCACCCCAGCTCATGCCGAACGGAACGGTGGCTGGACAAATGGTGAGGGCGACGCCACCGTTGACGCCAATCCTCTTGAGCGTGTTGTCGGCGGTCGAGAAGAACGCAATCGAAAGCCCATCGGGCGAAAAGACCGGATCCGCCACTTGTCCCACGCTCTCGGTGCCGGGAATCGGACGCGCCTCGAGGTCCCCCATCGAGCGGAGGTAGAGCCTCGTATCGGCGACGTAGACGATCTTCGTGCCATCCGGGGAAATAGCGACGGCATGACGGCCGGTGTTGGTGAACCGCTGTCCCTCGCCGAGCGGGACCTGGAATCTCGTGACGACCGGCGACGCCGGCGTGGACCGCAGCATCCACATCGCGCCGCCCGTCGCAGCGCCGGCGACGAGGGCGCCGAGTGCGGCAGCAAGCGCCAGTCGTCCACGCGGCTGACGGTGAACGACGACCCCCGCCATCGTCGACATGTCGCGAGGCTGTGACGCAATCGTCTCCAGCTCCGCACGAAGGTCGCCCACCGCCTGCCAGCGCTTCCTGGGACTCTTTTCCAGGCAGCGGCGCAGCACCTCGCGAAGCCGGGGATTGAGATCCGCAGGCAGCGGCGCCAGATCCGCGTCCCGGATCAGGACCGACGCGAGCACCTCGGGCGCAGTGTCGCCCTGGAACGGCTGCCGGCCCGTCAGCATCTCGTACAGGACGACGCCGAACGAGAACACGTCGCTCCGCGCGTCGGCCTGGAGACCCTTTGCTTGCTCGGGCGACATGTACGCCGCGGTCCCCAGAATCAGGCCCGCCTGCGTGGCCATCACGCTCAGCGTCGGCGAGTGCGTCAGGCCGGCCGGACCCTCGCCGGTGGCCTGGCCCTCGGGCGGTCCCAACGCCTTCGCCAAACCGAAGTCCAGCACCTTCACCTGATCGTCCGGCGTGATCTTGACGTTCGCCGGCTTCAGATCCCGGTGGACGATGCCGCGTTCGTGGGCGGCTTCGAGGGCCTCGGCGATCTGACCGGCGATGGCCAGCGTTGCATCGACGCCCAGCGCGCCGCGCGCAAGCCGCTCGGCCAGCGTTTCGCCCTCCACCAGCTCCATCACGAGGAAATGGCGGCCGCCGGACTGCTCCATCCCGTACAGCGCGGCGATGTGCGGGTGATTGAGTGAGGCGAGCACCTTGGCCTCGCGCTCGAACCGGGCGGTCCTCTCCGGGTCGGTGACGAACGCGTCGGGCAGGACCTTGAGGGCCACGGCGCGGCCGAGCTTCGTGTCCCGGGCGCGATAGACCTCGCCCATGCCCCCTGCGCCGAGGAGGCCGAGAACGTCGTACGTGCCGAGGCTGCTTCCGGGGCTCAGCGTCACAACGTTGCTTTCTGCCGTCCTGCCTTTCTGCCCTGCCCTTCTGCCCTTCTGCCCTTCTGCCTTCCTGCCTTTCCCTCCTGCCTTTCTGCCCTCCTGCCCTGCTTTTCTGCTGCCGTCATCCTAGACGACCTTCCAGCCGGGTTCCAGTTGTAAGACGGGGCGGGCGACATCTCACACATGCTCTACCGCAGCTCAACGCCACGAAGAGCACGAAGTCACGAAGGGTCACCCTGTGGACTGACTTCGCGCGAAGAAGTCGCAAGCCGCCTCCGCCAAGGCGCTTGTCTTCGCGAGTGCAGGTGTTCCAGAATGCGAGCATCCGGCTTAGGCTGGATCCGAGAATCGGCAAGTGCGGCGAGGTTGCACGATCGTTCAGGACCACAATCCGACGTGCCCAGGAAGGGAGTTGCCGTGATGACACACCGATTGCACAGACCGCTGTCGGTCGCCGTTCTCGCGGTCGTCGTGGCCGCCATCAGCGCGACTGCGCTGGCTCAGGAGATCCCGCTCAAGACGGTCGAGTTCAGAAGCGCCGCGGTGGGCCGCACGATGAAATACAACATCCTGCTGCCGCGCGCGTACGAGTCCTCGTCCGAGCGATACCCCGTGTTGTATCTGCTCCACGGCCTGACGCAGAACTACACGAACTGGGGCCTGCAGAACGGCGCACCGTTCTATGCCGGTCTCTACTCGGATCTCATCGTCGTCATGCCCGACGGGGGAAACTCGTGGTACGTGAACTGGTCCTCGAATGACGAAGGGCAGAAAAACAGCTGGGCCGACTACATCGTGCGCGACGTCGTCGGGCACGTGGACGCGAACTTCAGGACGATTGCGCGCCGGGAGGGCCGTGCCGTCTCCGGGCTCTCGATGGGCGGGTTCGGCGCCATCATGCTCGGCCTGCGTCATCCCGACGTGTTCATCTCGATCGGCACGACGAGCGGCGCCCTCGAGCACGCACGCCAGGCCGCCGACCGCCTGCGCGGCAAGCCGCCGCGCCGGCAGGTTCAGCCACAGCGCCAGCTCTCTCCGGAAGAGCAGGCCGCCGCGGCCGAACGGCGGCGCCAGCCGAACCCGCTGATTGGCGTGCCCGGCTTCAGCAGCCAGGACGAACGGACGCCGAAAGGCACCGAGTTCGCGAAGGCCGAGGACGCCGACGCGTTCGATCCGTTTACGCTCATCCACAAGGTCCCCAAGGAACAGCTGCCCCACATCTACATCGACTGCGGCACCGAAGATCGGCTCATCGAGGGCGCCAGGGAGCTGGCCGGCATTCTCTTCGAGAAGAACATTCCGTTCGACTACATGCAGATGCCCGGCGCGCACAACGCGGACTACTGGATCCAGTCGATCGGCCACATCATGTCGGTGCAGTACGAGGTGATGAAGCGGGCGCTCGGCAAGCGGCCGGTCAGGCAGCAGACCTCGGGACAATAGTTCGACATTGTCCTCTCTCGATCACACCGCGCTGGCACGGGACCTGATGGCGGCATGCGCGGGCCGCCAGATCATCCCGGCTCCGCCGACCTCTCGCGACCCGGGCTTCGATCTCGCTGCCGCGTACGCGGTCGAGGCGGAGCTGAGCCGGCTTCGGCGGGCCAGCGGCCGGACGACCGTCGGATGGAAGGTCGGTTTCGCGAACAGGGCCGTCTGGCGCGCGCTCAAGCTGGAGACGCTGGTCTGGGCGCACATGTACGACGACACGGTGCGCTGCGCGGAAGGCAACACGGTCTCGATCTCGCTCGGAAGGATGTGTTCGCCGAAGATCGAGCCCGAGATTGTCTTCAAGATGCGCACGCCCGTGGCCGCGGGCGCGGTGGAGGCAGCCGCCGTGCTCGACGCCGTCGAATGGCTCGCGCTCGGGTTCGAGATCATCGACTGCGTGTACGCCGACTGGAAATTTCAGCCGGCCGACTTCGTCGCGGCGTTCGGGCTCCACGCGGCGCTCGTGGTCGGCGTACCGCACCAGGTCCGGCCCGAGAGCATCACGGAGCTTGCCGACCGGCTGGCCCGATTCACGGTGAAACTGCTGAAGGATGGGCAGCTCGCGGCCGAGGGATCCGCCAGAAACGTACTGCGCAGCCCAGCGCTCTGCCTCGGGGAACTCTCAGCGGCAATGTCGCGCCGCGCCGGTGCCGAGCCGCTGGCGGCTGGCGATCTGGTCAGCTCGGGCACGCTGACCGAGTCGCAGCGAATCGCACCAGGCCAGACGTGGGCCGCCTCGATCGACGGCCTCGACCTGCCGCGTCTGACGCTTCAGACGGTTGAGTAAACGGCACACGTTCGGGAGTCGCTTGCGATCTGACGAGGAAGGAGGGTGGCGCCGCATCAGTTGCCGTTCCGCCCGACTCGATGGCAAGCACGCACCGCGGAATCGTGACAGTATATCTACATATCTACGTCGTAAATCCGATCATGAACGACAGCGCATCACCATCCGGCGTTCGCGTCTTCGGCAAATCGATGCATCTGCTGGCCGCCGGCTGGGTGGTGTCTATCGCATGGCTATGGATGGCCGGCGTCCGGCAGGAGCTCCTGCGCAGCGGCGGGCCGCCGGCCAACTACGCGATGGCCACCCTCATTCCTGGACTGATTCCGGCCGCGCTCATCGCGTTGTGCGGCATCGCCATCGAGCGATGGAGCGGGCCTGCGCCGACCCAGACCCTTCAGACGCGGGAATGGTGGCACGGCTTCTGGTGGGCGCTCTTTCCCAACCTGCAGCTGCTGTTCACGGTATGGATGATGACGCAGGATGGCCGCTAGGTGCGGTTCTAGCGCACCGCGCTGGTGCGAACCAGGTCTGTGGCACCGGTGATCTTCTGCCAGCCGACCGTGACCGCGTGGGCCCCATCACGCAGGCCTCGCCCGTAGTCGACGCGCAGCGTGGCGTAGCGTCCCGGCAGGCGCAGCCGCAGGCCCGCGCCCGCGTCGATTTGGACGCTCTGGCCGCTTGCCCCCGGCAGCCGTCGCCAGGCGCCCGCCGCGTCGACAAACCCCGCCACGCCGACGCGTGGCAGACTCGGCGGCGCGAACCAACGTGTCAACTCGGCGCTGGCAATCGATACGCGCCGCCCGAAGACCGGTCCCGCGACCGTGCCACGCTCGACGAGCGGGTGCGCTCGAAGAAGCCCCGGACGTGCGCGTCCCTCGCCGGCGCCTCCCCAGAACGCCAGCGGCGCGCCGGAGGTGGCGATGTCGAGGCTCACCAACGCACGACCGACGAGGCCAGCGGGCTCTGCCGAGGATACGAACGAGACGCCAAGCGAACCCGATCGAAAACTGGGGCCGGAGGTTCCAAGCGGGGTCGAGTGCATGCCGGCTGCCGCGAGCGACAAGCGGTCGCCGAGAAACCGCGGTTCCACCAGTCCTCCGACCGACACCGTGCGATTGCCACTGCTCCACGACGACAGGCCGGCAGACAGTGAGTAGTAGAGGCCCGCGGTCGCCCACTGGCTGAACGTCAGCGCGCCGATGCTGTGTTCCTCGCGCATGATCGAGCCGTCTGTCTCGTAGGACTGGACGTCCCAGGCGCCGTCCACGCGAAGCGCTCCCCGAAGCCCGACCACCGGGGCGGAGAACGATGCAGCCACGCGCGGCCGGTCGCGCCACCATTGCCAGCTCGCGGCCCAGAGCTCGCCCTGGCCCGTTCCACCGGGAATGTCCGCGGCGATCTCCCGGTCAACGACCGCCTGCACACCTGCGGCGGTCCATTCCGCCCACCCGCGCGGCCGGCTCGCCCTCTCGACCAGTGCCACGTCAACCAGCGCGAACCCCTCGCGATCGGGACGAAAGCCGATGCGCGCGCCGCTCCGGTCGGGAAACTGGTGCAGGCGGCGTTCTGCCAGGCGGAAGCGTCGCGGCGTCAACAGGGCGCCAGGCTGCAGGTCGAGCGCCTCGGCGACGAGCGCGTACTGCGTGCGCTTCAGGCCTTCGATACTGACGAGGTCGACTCGAGGCTTGTCGAGCCGGTTCCAGGCGCCAAGCGCGCCCACCGGGTCGTTCTGCATGAACCGGCTCGATCCCAGGACATCCCACCCGTAGGCGTCTTCCGGGTGGCGGCGCACGCTCTCCTCGGCAAGCGCGGAGGCGTCGCGCCAGCGGCGCTCGGCAAAGCGCACGCCGGCAAGCTCGGCGAGCGGCCCTCCCTCCTGTGGGCATGCTCTGTGGACCTCGCCGAGAATCTCCTCTGCGGCGCTCAATCCCCGCACGGCGATATCGCCCACCGCCTTGTCGAGCAGCCGGGCGCACCGCGACTGCTCAATCGGGTCGTCACCCCGGCGATCTGCTGCGATCCTCGCCGCGCCCTGCATGCGCGACGAGAGGTGGGGCGGGCGCTCCGGATCGGGCGTCACCAGGAGCGCCCAGAATCCGGTCGATCGCCAGCGGTCGACCAGCTCGCCAATCCGCATGGGCCGCGACGGACCCCACGTCGGATCGTGCAGCGACACGCGATCCGCGCCGGCGCCAACCGCCACGACGTAGTGGTAGCGCCCCGGCCGATCTTCGATGAGCAGCATGAGCGGCGATCGGGCGGAGAGCGCGGCTCGGATTCGCTCGGGCGAGCCCGCCACGCGAGAGACGACCCAGCCGCGTTGGGCGATCGCCTGCACGAGGACATCCTCCGCGATGCCCCGCGCCCTGCGATCGACCAGCGGCGCGAACTGCTGGACGTCCGCGTGGCGGTCGCCCCAGTAGCGGAAGATCATCGCGGCCGCGGCTCCGCCGCAGAGCGCTTCGGTCTGCGGCAGATACGGGACGTCGAGCGCGATCTCTTCGGGCGGCTGTGCGGAGGGCGCTGCGGCCGCTGGTCCCGCGATCGTCAGCAGCAGGAGCCACCGAGCCTGGCCCACGCCCATCATCTTCGCGGTCTTCGCCTTCGTTGCGGCCGTGTTGCCCGTTGTGATGACCTTCGGGATATCTGCGATCAGTCGACCGCAACGATAATCAGAATCAAAATCAGCAGCCCGATGATAATCGTCGTCGTCGAGATCGTGACGGTGGACGCGCCGCCGGCCAGTGCACGATCAATCTGACGGGCCGCTGCCGCCACGCGATCGAGCGAGCCCTCGTCCAGTGTGTCGACCGACTGGCGAAGCCGTGTGATATCGACGCCGGCACGCCCCGCGACGCTGCGGACGAGGTCGTTGTCGAGCGTCTGACCGATCGCGTGCCGATCGGCAACACGCCGGTCGGCGTGCTCGGCGACCGTTGCCGCGAGGGCCGAGGGGTCCACTGCGTGACGCTCCTGCGCTACGACAGGCACAGAGAGCATGGAGAGGAACAGCAGTGTCAGCAGACAGTGCGGTGTTCGCATCGAGGCCTCCAACAGCATTGTAGCCAATGACCGATTGGGCGACCGACCCGATGCGTGCGTGGCTTGCAGCGCTCGAGGCGCGGCATCTTGCGGACCTGACGTTTCGCGAGGCCGTGCGGTCGCTGCGCGCGCTGTCGTCCGCCTACGTCGAGCGGCGAGGCCGCCTGCATGAGGGGTCGGCGCTTTCGGGGCACGGCAAGCGCGCGGCGTTCGCGCTGTTTTACGGCCCGCTACACTTTCTCCTCCTCAGGCACATCGTCGGCGCGCTGCCGGGCGCCACCGACGTCGCCATGCCGCTGGTCGATCTGGGCTGCGGCACGGGCGCGTCGAGCGCGGCCTGGGCTGCGGCGTCTGGTCGCGTCTCGGAGATCGTTGCCATCGACCGCCACCCCTGGGCGGCCGCCGAGGCCCGCCGGACGTATGCGCAGTTCGGTGTGAAGGCACGCGTGCGGGTGGAGGACATTGCTCGGGTTCGTCTCCCCGGGCGCGCGACGGTGCTCGCGGCATTCACCCTCAACGAGCTGAACGCGACCGACCGGGCCACCGTCCTGGCGTATCTGACTCGTCATGCGCGCCGCGGCGCGCGCGTGCTGATCGTCGAGCCCCTGGCAGGCCCGGCGGCACCCTGGTGGGAGACCTGGCGCGAGGGCTTCGAGCCGCTCGGTGGCCGCGCCGAAGAGTGGCGCGTCCCGATCGAGCGGCCGCCTTTGATTGAGAAACTCGATCGTGCGGCGGGTCTCGACCACCGCGTGCTGACGGGCCGGTCGCTCTGGGTGTGATCGGTGCTATGGTTTTCGTCTGTGGCGCCCGAACCGGATGTTCGCCCGGCATCGACCGTGCTCGTGCTCCGCGACGGCTTTGAGGGCCCCGAGGTGTTCATGGTCCGGCGCCACCAGAACAGCGTGTTCATGGGCGGCGCCCATGTCTTTCCGGGCGGCGGCATCGAGCCGGGTGATTACGCGGCGGACGAGACCTGGTGTGACGGCCGGGTCGAGGGCAGCGGGCGGCTCTCGGATCTGCCGCCTGATCTGGCCGCCGCACACCTGGTCGCCGGCGTGCGGGAGCTCTTCGAGGAAGCAGGCGTGCTGCTCGCGCGCGACCAGACCGGCGAGTTCGTGTCGCTGTCCGACCTCGCGGCACGCACGCGATTCGAGCGGCATCGCCGGGACCTGCATCGCCGGACGCGGGCGCTGCGCGATATCGCCGAGGAGGAAGGCTTCAGGCTGGCCCTCGACGCGCTCGTGCCGTGCGCCCACTGGGTGACGCCGCCGGTTGGCGACGTGCGGCGCTTCGACACACGGTTTTTCGCCGCACCGGCACCCCGGCTGCAGGCGCCCGTGCACGACGACAACGAGACCGTCCACAGCGAGTGGATCACCGCGCGTCGGGCGCTGACTGCGGCAGCGGCCCGCGACATCGTGCTGCCCCCGCCGACGTGGGCCACGCTCCGCGAGCTGGAGCCGTTCGTTGCGGTCGCGGACCTCATCAGGTGGGCCCGGTCACGCGCGGTGTGCCGCAGAGAACCGAGGACGCTTCGCCGCGGTGAGACGCGGGTGCTGGTGATGCCGGGCGATCCGCTCCACCCCGAGCCGGAACCGGTCGCATTCGAGACCCGATTCGTCTGGATGGACGATCGGTGGCTTCCGGACGCCGAGTGAGCTCGCCCGGATGTTCTTCCATCGACGCCGGAGCCATCATATGAAGCGGATCACCCCTGCCCTTGCCCTCACGCTGCTGGTTGCACCGGCCGCACTCGCGGCGCCGACCATGCGGGTGGACTACTACCACACGGGCAACGACAAGGAGGAGCGGTTCAGCCTGGACCGCGTGGTCATCGAGCCGCTGCCGTGGCCGGGGAACCCATCACGCCCGATCGACGCCACCAATCTCGGCAAGTACCTCTTCGAAGTGATCGACGCCGACACGGGAGCGACGGTGTACTCGCGTGGCTTCGCCTCGATCTACGGGGAGTGGGAGACCACGGCCGAGGCCAAGACGATGAACCGGACGTTTTCCGAGTCAGTTCGGTTTCCGGCTGTGGACCGGGCGGCGCGTGTCGTCCTGAAGAAGCGGAACGCCCGAAATCAGTTCGTGGAGATCTGGCGTTTTGCACTGGATCCCAAGGACAAGTTCATCGAGCGTGGAGCGCCGCCGCCCTCCGCCGGAGCGGTGATCCGGCTTCATCAGGCCGGCGATCCTTCGGAGAAGCTCGATTTGCTCATCCTGGGCGACGGCTACACGGCCGGCGAGCGCGGGAAGTTCGAGCGCGACGCGCGGCGCCTCGTGCGCATCCTGTTCGACACATCGCCCTTCAAGGAGCGTCAGCGCGACATCAACGTCTGGGGGCTCGCACCCTCAGCGCCCCAGTCAGGCATTTCCCGCCCTTCGCAAGGCATCCACAAGCGGTCGCCGGTCGGCGCCACGTACGACGCGTTCGACTCCGAGCGGTACATCCTCACGTTCGAGAACCGGACGTTTCGCGACATCGCCGCGACCGCGCCCTACGACGTGGTCGAGATCCTGACGAACACGTCCACCTACGGTGGTGGGGGGATCTTCAACCTCTACGCCACCGTTGCGGCCGACAGCCGTTGGGCGCCGTATCTGTTCGTGCACGAGTTCGCCCACCACATCGCCGGCCTCGCTGACGAGTACTACACCTCGGATGTCGCCTACCTGCCGGCGGCCGAACGCATCGAGCCGTGGGAGCCGA
>CAZCEL010000156.1:0-9462 GCA_964497175.1 uncultured Bifidobacteriaceae bacterium | reverse complement strand
AAGTACTTGTTCGCCAGGATGAACCGGACGGCCGCGAATCGTCCATCAGCCGGGCCCCTGGCGGCCCGCGTGTTCGCGAAGAGCACGAACGCCAGACCGATGCCGGAGAGCGCCGCGAGCCCCGAGAGCCCCATCAGTCCAAGCTCGAGTCCCTCCGAGCCGGCCGCCGCTACACCCTCGATCGCAAGACTGGGCGCGAGGAACTCCTCGAGCCGGTTCGACCCGCCCAGCGCGTGTGGCAGCCCGAGATAGCCTGCGGCCACCGATCCGGCGGCCAGCAGCACCAGGGCGAACGCCATCGGGCGCGGCGCATCGTGCAGGTGGCGTGCTGTGCCCGCGTCCTCCCTCGCGGTGCGGACGCCGTGGAACGCGAGGAACACCACGCGGAACGTGTACACGGCGGTGAGCAGCGCCGTCAGCAGTCCGGCGGCCCACAGAAAGGTGTGGCCGCTGGCATAGGTGCGGAACAGGATCTCGTCCTTGCTGAAGAACCCCGCAAACCCCGGCACGCCGACCAGAGCCAACGCGCCGATGACGAACGTCCAGTACGTCAGCGGAAGCTCCCTGCGGAGCCCGCCCATGCGCCGCAGGTCCTGCTCGCCGGCGAGCGCGTGGATGAGGGCGCCGGCGCCGAGAAAGAGCAGCGCCTTGAAGAAGGCATGCGTGAAGAGGTGAAAGATGCCGGCCGTGTACGCGCCCACGCCGAGCGCCAGGAACATGTAGCCGAGCTGCGACACGGTGGAGTACGCCAGTACACGCTTGATGTCGTGCTGGACCAGACCGATGGTGCCCGCGACGAACGCCGTCGTGAGGCCCACGCCGGCCACGAGCGCCAGCGTCAGCGGCGCGTGACTGAACAGCACGGCGTTGCGCGCGATCATGTACACCCCGGCGGTCACCATGGTCGCTGCATGAATCAGCGCCGAGACCGGCGTCGGCCCCTCCATGGCGTCGGGAAGCCAGACGTGGAGCGGAATCTGCGCGGACTTGCCGGCGGCTCCGACAAACAGCAGCAGCGTCATGAGCGAGAGCGGGCCGAAGGCCGCCTCGGGCGGCACCGACGCCAGCGAGCGCGCGACCTGCTGGAAGTCGACGGTCCCGAGCTCGGCGATCACCAGCAGCACCCCGAGAACGAAGCCGGCATCGCCCACGCGGTTGACGATGAAGGCCTTCTTCCCGGCATCGGCGGCCGCGCGACGCTCGTGCCAGAAGCCGATGAGGAGGTACGAGCTCAGCCCCACGCCCTCCCAGCCGACGAACATCACCAGGAAGTTGGCACCCAGCACGAGCAGGAGCATGAAGGCCGCGAACAGATTCAGGTAGGAGAAGTATCGCGCGTAGCCGGCCTCGCTTTCGCCGTGCATGTATGTCGTGGAGTACACGTGGATGAGTGTGCCCACGAAGGTGACCACCAGGACCATCAGCGCCGACAGCGAATCGAGCCGGAGCGCGAAGGGCGCCTGAAAATCGCCCGACGTGATCCAGGCGAACACGTGCTGCTCGATCACGCCGGATGGCCGCCCTCGCATCGCCGATGCGGCGGCGAGCGACACACCGAGCGAACCGATCATGGCGCCGACGGCGATGGACCCCGACACCCGCTTCGATAGACGCCGTCCGAAAAGGGCCGCGAGGAGGAATCCCACCAACGGCAGCGCGGGGATCAGGAGGAGCACGGCACTTCCATCCCGCTACCGGCATCCCTCGGTCGGGTCGCTCGGGGCCTTACCATTTCAGGCTCGTGAAGGATTCGGGGTCGAGCGACTCCCGGTGCCGGAAGAGGCCGATGACGATCGCCAGCCCCACGGCCGCCTCGGCCGCCGCGACCGTCATCACGAAGAACACGATGATCTGGCCGTCGAAGCTGCCCTGGGACCGGCCGACGGACACGAAGGTCAGATTCACCGCATTCAGCATGATCTCGATCGACAGCAGGATCGTGATGACGTTCCGCCGCACGAACACGCCTGCCGCGCCAATCGCGAACAGGATGGCCGACAGAATGAGGTAGTCGTCGAGCGAGGGCATCACGAGCCGGGACCCGTCCTTTTCTCCTTCACGTCGCGGCGGGCGAGCACGACCGCGCCGACCATGGCCACCAGGATGAGCACCGAGGTTACCTCGAAGGCGAACGCGTACTCGGTGAACAACACCTGGCCGAGCCCGGCGACCGAGCCGGCAGAGGCCCGTTCGAACCCGTCCGGACCTGGCTGCCCGCGCGTCACCGCCCACAGGAGCTCGACCAGGAGCGCCAGCGCCAGCAGCGCGCCAAACCGCATCGGGCCGTAATGGCGGAGCGGATGCATCCGGATGTCTTCGGCCGTCTCCTCGTGCGGCGCGTTGAGCAGCATGACCACGAACAGGAACAGCACCATGATCGCGCCGGCGTAGACGATGATCTGGATCGCGGCGACGAACTCGGCGTCGAGCAGCACGTAGAGGCCCGACAGCGCGGCGAACGAGGCGATGAGCAGGAGCACGCTGTAGATCGGGTTGCGCTGCGCGATGACCAGCAGCGAGGCGCCGATCGCGACCGCACCAAACACATAGAACAGCATCAGCGTGGCATCCGATCCGTCACAGCTCGAAATAGAGCACGCCGGCCGCCGTCACGATCAGATTCAGGACGGCAGTCGGCAGCAGCATCTTCCATCCGAATCGCATCAACTGGTCGTACCGATAGCGCGGCAGCGTCCATCGCATCCAGATGTACACGAAGAGGATGGCCGCGACCTTGATCAGGAACCAGACCCACCCCAGCGAGGCCGGAAGCAGCGGCCCGTGCCAGCCGCCGAGAAACAGGTCCGTGGCGACGGCCGATACGGTGACCATGTTGATGTACTCCGCGAGAAAGAACATCGCGAAGTTCATGCTGCTGTACTCCGTGTGATATCCGGCGACCAGCTCCTGCTCGGCCTCTGGGAAGTCGAAGGGCGCCCGATTCGTCTCGGCCACCCCCGCGATCAGATACACGAGGAAGCCGACCGGCTGCACGAAGACGAACCATCGCGGAAGGACGCCGAGCCACGTCCCGGCCTGCCGATCGACGATGGCGGTGAGCGAGAGTGAGTTGGCGACCAGCAGCACGCTGGCCAGGGCCAGGCCGTAGGACAGCTCGTAGCTGATCATCTGCGCCGACGACCGGAGACCACCAAGCAGCGAGTACTTGCTGTTCGAGCTCCAGCCGGCGAGCACGATGCCGTACACGCTCATCGACGAAATTGCGAACACCACGAGCACCGCGACGGGCACGTCGGCCACCTGCAGGCGCAAAGGCTCGTCGAGCAGACCAAACACCGTCGTCTGGGCGCCAAACGGCACGACCGCGAAGGCGGCGAAGGCAGCCGTGGCCGACAGGATCGGCGCCAGGGCGAACAGCAGCGGATCGGCCGCCGCGGGCCGGAGCTCCTCCTTGAACATCAGCTTGACGATGTCGGCCAGCGGCTGCAGCAGTCCCCTCGGGCCGACCAGATAGGGACCGAGGCGTTGCTGAATGAAGGCCGCCACCTTCCGCTCGGCGTACACCATGCCGGCCGCCGAGCTGAGCAGCATCACGAAGACGAAGAGCGTCAGGACGATCTGCGCGGGGAGCAGCGTCACGACACACCTATCGCGCGACCACGAGACCGTGTATGCCCCCGGAGTGCAGCGTGCGGCCGGACCGATCGGGCGAGAGACATCAGGGCGATCCGATCAGGGGCGCGGTACGCCAGGGGGCAGGCAGCGGGCAGCGACCCTCGCGGATGTGCGCCTCGTATTCGTGCCGGAAGTGCCTCAGCGTTGTCAGCACGGGGGTGACCGCCGCATCGCCGAACGCGCACAGCGTCTTGCCGGCGACGTTGGCGGAAATCGCGGCCAGCGTGTCAAGGTCGCGCATCTGGCCTTCCCCCCGCTCGATCTTTTCGAGAATCCTGAGGAGCCAGTCGGTGCCCTCGCGGCAGGGCGTGCACTTGCCACACGACTCATGCCGGTAGAAGCGCAGCAGGTTCTCCGCCAGCCAGACCATGCACGTGGTGTCATCCAGCACGATGACACCCGCCGATCCAAGCAGCGAGCCCGCCTTCAGGACGCCATCGAAGCTGGCTTGTACGTCGAGCTGATGGGGGAGCAGCAGTGGGACCGATGAGCCGCCGGGGATCACGGCCTTCAACGTGCGCCCCTCTCCTACGCCGCCGGCCCGTCGGTCGACCAGCTCGCGTAACGTGATCGTCATCGGCGCTTCATACACGCCGGGGTGCCGCACGTGGCCGCTGAGGCAGTACAACTTGGGGCCGCCATTCTTCTCGGGCCCCAGAGCGGCGTACCAGGGGGCGCCGCGGCGCAGGATCAGCGGGACATTGCACAGGGTCTCGACGTTGTTCACCGCCGTCGGACAGTCGTACAGCCCGACCAACGCCGGAAACGGCGGCTTGTTGCGCGGCTGGGCGCGCTTGCCCTCGAGCGACTCGAGAAGTGCGGTTTCCTCGCCCGCCTCGTAGGCACCGGCGCCGCGGTGCACGTAAATGTCGCACGTGAAGCCTGAGCCGAGAATGTTCGATCCGAGCAGTCCGCGCGCGTAGGCGTCGGCGATCGCGCGCTCGAGCACATGCTGCACGTGGAGAAACTCGCCGCGGATGTAGATGTAGGCGACGCTGGCGCCTATGGCATGGCAGGCAATCGCGCACCCCTCGACGAGCAGGTGCGGGTTGCGCTCCATCAACAGGTGATCCTTGAACGTGCCCGGCTCGCTTTCGTCGGCGTTGCAGGCGAGATAGCGAGGCTTGGGCGAGCGCCGGTCAACGAACTGCCACTTCATGCCCGTCGGGAAGCCGGCGCCGCCCCGTCCACGCAGCCCCGATGCCTTGACGGCGTCGATCACCTGGTCGGGAGTCTGCTGGAGCGCCGCGCGCAGCCCGGCGTAGCCGTCGTGCTGCAGGTAGAACTCGAGCGTCTCCGCGCCCACCTCCGAGACGTGGGCGGTCAGCAGGGGAACGCCGCCGGCCGGCGTGGCATCGTGGCGGGCGGGCCGGCCCGGAGAGACGGCGTGCTGGCACCCCGAGAGCGCGGCTTCTCCGTTCGAGCGAAGCCCGTCGAGCAGGCCTCTGACCTCCTCGGGCCGCTGCCGCTCGTGCCACGCGTCGTTGACCATGACGACCGGCGCGCGGTCGCAGGCCCCGAGGCATTCCACCTCGAGGAGCGTGAACATGCCGGTCGAATCGGTCTCTCCAGGCCGGATCCCGAGCGTGCCGCAGATCTCGGCGGTTACCGCGGCGGCGCCGTTCAAGGCGCATGACAGCGTGCGGCACACGCTCAGCACGAAGCGGCCGGTCTTCTTCGTGTAGAACATCGAGTAGTACGAGACGACGTCCTCGACGTCGGCCGGGGTCATGCCAAGCAGACCCGCGACGTACCGCATGGCGCTGGCGGTGATGAAGCCCTGCTGCTCCTGCACGAGGTACAGCGCGGGCAGCACGGCCGAGCGCCGGCGGTCGTCGGGGTACCGTTTAACGATCTCATCCAGTCTAGCCTTGCGATTGGGGGTGTATTCGAACGGCTCGCCTGGCTCAGGGAGCGCACGCGCCGAACGGTGAAACGCCGCGTCGTACGAGATGGGTGGATGGAAGCTCACCGATCGACGTCTCCCATCACGACGTCAATCGAGCCGATGACGGCGATGACGTCGGCGATCAGCCCGCCGACGATCATCTTCTCGAGGGCCTGACAGGCCAGCAGCGATGGCGATCGAGCCTTGACCCTCCAGGGCCGATTGGTTCCGTCCGACACGACTGAGAATCCCTGTTCACCACGCGGACCCTCGACAGGCACATAGGCCTCACCGGCGGGGACCGTGATGCCTTGCGAGTAGATCAGGAAGTGTTGGATGAGCGCTTCCATTTCCGTGTATACCCGGTCCTTCGGCGGGGGCGTAATCCGCGGGTCGCCCACTGCCCAGGCGCCACTCGGCGTAATCCGGGCGAGCACCTGACGGCAGACGGCGACGCTCTGGCGCATTTCCTCGATGCGAACGAGGTAGCGTGCGTAGACGTCGCCCTCGGTCCGGGACGCCACGGCGAAGTCGACCGTCTCGTATCCGAGGTACGGAAACGCTTTTCTCACGTCGTAGGCGACACCCGACGCCCGCGCGATCGGGCCGACGAGACCGTACGCAAGCGCGTCCTCGGCCGACAGCCGTCCCACGCCCCTGGTCCGCTCGGTGTAGATCTCGTTCTCGGTCAAGAGGTCCTCGTACTCGTCGAGCTTGGACGGAAAACGGTCGAGAAACGCGGAGACGGCCTCGTGAAAGCCGCGCGGCAGGTCCTCGCGCAGGCCGCCGATGCGCAGGTAGCTTGGGAACATGCGGAAGCCGGCGAGCATCTCGTTGATGTTGAGCAGCAGCTCGCGCTCGCGGAAGCAGTACATCAGCACCGAGACGGCACCGAGCTCCATGCCGTGCGTGCCCAGCCACACCAGATGGCTGTTGATGCGCTGGAGCTCGGCGACGAGGATGCGGATCCATCGCACCCGCTCAGGCAGCTCGAGGCCAAGCAGCCGTTCCACCGACAGACAGAACGCCAGAGCGTTGGACTGCGCGCTGAGGTAGTCCATCCGCTCGACCAGCGGCACGGCCTGCTGCCACTTCTTCTGCTCGATCGTCTTCTCGATGCCCGTGTGCAGGTAGCCGATGGTCGGCGCCACCGACACGACGGTCTCACCGTCGAGCTCCAGGACCAGCCGCAGGACGCCGTGCGTGCTGGGGTGCTGCGGCCCCATGTTCACGGTCATCGTTTCGGTCCGGATATCAGGCATGGAACGACCCCGCCTCAGCGGCGTGCACGCCGGTCGCGCTCGAGATTGGCGCGGAACTCCTGCTCGCTCACCTGCAGCGGCTCGCTTGTTCTGGCCGCCATCCTGACCTGCACCGGATAGTCCTTGCGCAGCGGGTGCCCTTGCCAGTCGTCAGGCATCAGCAGGCGCCGCAGGTCGGGATGGTTGTCGAAGCCAATCCCGAAAAGATCCCACACCTCCCGTTCGAGCCAGATGGCGGCCGGCCATACCGGGCTGACCGTCGGGACGTGTGGATCGTCGCCAGGAACGGGCACCTTGACGCGCAGCCGCAGCCGATGTTGCACCGACAGCAGGAGGTAGACGATCTCGAAGCGCGGCTCGCGCGGCCAGAAATCGACAGCCGTCAGCTCGGCCAGCACCGCACAGGCCAGCTCGGCGTGATCCCGCAGCACGGGCATCACGGCACCGACGTCGCGTCGATCGATCGACACGGTCGGATGCAGGTCGCTTGACTGCGTGACCCCGACGCGTGCCTCCGGCAGGACGCGCTGCAGCAGATCGGGAAGCGCGCTCGATTCCATTTACGCGAGCTTCTGCTGCGCGATCTTCCGCTGGAGCTGCACGATGCCGTAGATGAGCGCTTCGGGCCGCGGCGGACACCCTGGCACGAAGACATCCACCGGCACCACCTGATCGACCCCCTGCACCAGGGCATAGTTGTCGAAGACCCCGCCGATCGACGCGCAGGCCCCCATCGAGATGACCCACTTCGGCTCGGGCATCTGGTCGTAGATGCGGCGCAGCACGGGCGCCATCTTGCGCGACAGACGGCCGGCGACAATCATCAGGTCGGACTGCCGCGGGCTGCCGCGAAAGACCTCGGCGCCAAACCGGGCGATGTCGTACCGGCTGCAGCTCATCGCCATCATTTCAATCGCACAGCAGGCCAGGCCGAAGGTGACGGGCCAGATCGACGAGCGGCGCGCCCACTGCACCATCTTCTCGACGGTGGTCGTCAGGATCGGGATGTCGGCTTCGAGGCCCATGGAGCCGTCACGCCCAGTCGAGGGCGCCCTTGCGCCACACGTAGATGTATCCTGCCAGCAGGAGCCCGACGAACACCACCACCTGGACGAAGCCCATCCACTGCAGATCGCGCAGCGCCATGGCCCACGGATACAGGAAGGCCACTTCGATGTCGAACAGCAGGAAGATCATCGCCACGAGGTAGAACTTGACGGACTGGCGTTCGCGGGCGTCGCCGACCGGCGGCACACCGCACTCGTACGGCGCCAGCTTCTCAGGCGACGGCTTGTGCGGGCCGAGGACGCGCGACAGCAGGACACCGGCCAGCGCGAACACGGCACCGAGCGCGATCATGATGAGAATGGAAAGCCAGCCCTGCATCAGGTGAGCGTGACGGTCTCGGCCGCCCGGACGGAGCTTGTGAACAATTTCTCAAGCTCGGGATAATGCTAATCGAAGTCCGGGGCAAAGCAAAGGCAGAAAGCCAGGAGAAAGGCAGGAAGGCAGAAGGGCAGGAAGGCAGAAAGACAGGAGGGTGGAAGGGCGGAAGGGCAGGCGTGGAAGACCTCTAGTAGCGCAAGAAATGGTTGACTCTGGCAGTCAGGCAGTGTCAGGAAATGCAACGTCTGGTCGTGACGCCTCGATGTGGTCTGGAATTGGTCTGGATCGGGTTCTGCAGATCTCTTGGTCCATGAACCCGTGGGCCGAAGCATTGAAGGCGCGAACCAAGCGGTTTGCGCTTGACGTCATGAGATTCTGTCGGACTCTCCCTGACGACTTCATCGCTCGAGAAGTGAGGGGCCAGTTTTCTGCCTTTCCCCATCACCCCTCCCACTCGTACCCCGGCCTGGTCGACAACCGCGCATCCTCCACCGGCACGCCCACGGTGAAGTGGTACAGGCTCTGAAACCCGTGGCCCTGGAGCCCGAGCAGGCCGTGCACCGGATCGTCGTAGAAACAGCCGATCCCTGTGCTGCGGACGCCGTGGGCCTCGGCCTCGAGATACAGCACCTGGCCGATGAGGCCGCACTCCCAGAACAGGTGTCGATAGAACGAGGCGCTGAGCTCCGACAGGCTCGCGTCGAAATCCGCGATCATGCCGAGGCTGAAGAAGCCATCGGCCGCGATGTCCTGATCGCAGCTGACTCGCCGGGCCACGCTCGTGCAGTCGCCCACATCCAGGCAGAACAGCGGGAGGTGTTCGTGAACGGGCTCCCAGCGGAAGTCACGCGTGACGAGGCGACGCAGACGGGCCAGGCCCTCTCGCTCGCGCCCGAGCATGTACAGACCCGGCGGCACCCGGTCCACCCGATGAACGAACAGCAGCAGATGGATGCGGGGTGTCCACCACAGGGTGGTCCAGGGCGGATGCGCTCCGGGCATGACGCGGGCGAGCCAGCTGAGCGTCGATCACGTCCAGTGGACGTTCATCGATGACATCGCACGGGCAACCTTCGACGCCGGCCGGGTGCTTCCTCCTCCCGACTCCCCTCGCGCGTCGCCGGTCGAGTTCCACGTCGGGCCCAGCGGCGTGGCCGATTCGGTCGATCCAATCGGTGGACCCCAGCCTGGCGATTCAACTGATGCCCGTGCGCTCATGCTGCAACGCCGGAGCGCCGTCGCCTTCGACGGCCACTCACGGCTCGACCCTTCGGTGTTCCTTGCCATGCT
>CAZCEL010000155.1:4479-9476 GCA_964497175.1 uncultured Bifidobacteriaceae bacterium | reverse complement strand
CGCGCCGGCCGGCCACGATGTGTTCATTGCGGACTGGCGCAGCGGCCGGCTGACGTGCAGCTTCTGTCGCCAGCCAATCCGCCCGCGGACGCCACTCCAACGGCAGCGCGGCGCGTCGTTTCACCCGTCCTGCGCCCTCTTGCACGATCGGGCTCTGGCGCGCCTGCGAGCCGCCCGGCTGGCGATCGATCGGGCGCGACGCGGCTGAACTCGACAGAAACGTATCACATGTGATACGTTTCTGTCTGTGACGAAGACTGGGGTGAAGCGTCTGTCGGCGGTACGCATTGACGAGGACGTCGTAGCGGCCATGCGCCGGCTGCAGGACCGCGACGGGATTTCTGTCTCGGAGCAGATCCGGCGCGCCTTGCGGCCCTGGCTCGCGACCAAAGGCGTCCTGCCGACCGCCCGTCCACGCGCCAAGAAAGGCGGCGTCTGATATGGGAGAAATTCGCAAACGCGGGCGCCTCTACTGGATTCGCTACTACCGGCACGGCCAGCGCGTCGAGGAGAGCACGAAGCTCACCAAGTACGAGGACGCGCGCGACATCTTACGCGACCGGGAGGGCGCCATCGCCAAAGGCGTACCGATCACCGCGAAATCGATCCGCTTGACCTTCGATGACGCGGTGCAGGATGTCGTCACCGATTACACCGTCAACGGGAAGAAATCCACCGCCTGGGTGAAGCGTCGCATCAAGAACCATCTCACGCCCGCGTTCGGGGGCCAGCGACTGAGTGCGATCACGACGCCGGACTTGCGGGCGTTCGCGGCACAGCGCCTCGACGCCGGCGCATCGGCCGCGGAGATCAACCGCGAGCTCGCCATCGTGCGGCGGGCCTTTCGGCTGGCCGTCGCCGATGACAAGTATCACGGCCGCATCCCGACATTCCCGATGCTGCAGGAACGGAACATCCGCGCCGGGTTCTTCGACGATGCGATGGTCGAGGCCGTCAAGACGCACCTGCCGGCCGCATTACAGCCCGTCGTGACGTTCGGCTACATCACGGGCTGGCGTGTCCAGAGCGAGATCCTGCCGCTCGAGTGGCGGCACGTCGACCGGAAGGCTGGAGAAGCGCGCCTGGAGCCTGGCACGACGAAGAATCAGGCCGGGCGTGTGTTTCCCTTCACCGACACGCTCCGTGCGCTGATTGACGAACAGTGGCGCCAGCACGAGGCCTTGCGACAGCAGGGCACGATCTGCCGCTACGTGTTTCACCGACACGGCAAACGGATCAAGGATTTCCGGGGCGCCTGGAAGACGGCCGCCGCCGCGGCCGGCTCCCTCGGGCGGATTCCGCACGACCTGCGGCGCTCGGCGGTGCGGAACATGGAGCGGGCCGGGCTGTCGCGGTCCGTCGCGATGCAGTTGACGGGACACAAGACCGAGGCCGTGTATCGACGGTATGCGATCACGTCCGAGGGCGATCTCCGCGAAGGCGTCGAGCGCCTGAATGAGGCGACAGGGACAAAACGTGGGGACAATCCGTCGAATGCAAGCCTCGATGCCAAGAAGCAATCCGCGTAAATCATTGATACGATAGAGAGACCAACCGCTCGCCGGAGTGGTGAAACTGGCAGACGCGCGGGACTCAAAATCCCGTGGGGTTTACTCCCCGTGAGGGTTCGATTCCCTCCTCCGGCACCAGCGATTTGGCTTGCGCGGCTTTCGTTCGGCGGATCCGCAACAGCAGCGAGGTCACCTTCGTCTAGCAAGGCGTCGCACCGGACGCCGCGCGAGTCCAGGACGCGCCGCCAGTGAACGCCAGCCGTTATGCCGTGACCAACGAAACGCACACTGACGCCATGACAATCCTGATGGCGGAGACCATCCGGAAGGCCGTGCAGCACTCGCCTCCGCGCAATCTGCGCGAGTGGCGCATTCTCCGTCGCAGGTGGTCACACGCGGTGAAATCCTGGCCGGCGGCGCGAGGGCCGGCTGTCCACCAGGCATGTGCACGCGTGGCTCCGTTCGCCCAATCGATGGGAGCGCCGGATGGCCGTCGTCTGCACGGTCGCTCTCAAGGTGCGAGCGAGGGGAGGCTCCGGAGACGACGATATTTGTCGTCGAAGGTGGTTTGATCTACCTCGATAAAGGAGCGAAGCCGGACTGGATATGGGTCAACTCGACGCGATGGTTCGGTGACCGTCCAGCCCCAGCGAAGCGCTCGGCCGCCCTTGAGCGCGTCGTCGATTTGGTGTTTACTGAACCTCGCGTCGAGCCAGCCAGACAGCGCGCGCGAACTGGGCAGGCGCAGGAGTCGGGCAATGACACGTGGCCGGACCGTCGCCCAAGTGTTTCGGGCCTCTGCACGCGTTGCGGCCACCACGGTCCTGGGTCTCCTCCTGGCCGCCGCGCCAACCGCCGGTCAGGCTCCCACCTACAAGGCACCTCGAACCGGGGACGGCAAGCCCAACCTGAACGGCGTCTGGCAGGCGCTCAACGAAGCGAACTGGAACGTCGAGGGACACTCGGCGGCGCCCGGACCGCTGGTGGCGCTCGGCGCCCTCGGTGCCGTCCCGCCCGGCCTTGGCGTCGTCGAGGGCGGCCAGATCCCGTATCAACCCTGGGCAGTGGCCAAACGCCTCGAGAACTTCGCCGAACGGATGACCGCGGACCCGGAGGTGAAGTGCTACCTGCCGGGCGTGCCCCGCGCGAATTACATGGGGCATCCCTTTCAGATCATCCAGAGCCAGAAGCACGTCATGATGCTGTATCAGTACGCGGGCGCCGTGCGCACGGTCTACATGGACGACCACAAGGAGGCGCCGGCTGACAGCTGGATGGGGTGGTCGAACGGACGATGGGAGGGCGAGACCCTGGTCGTCGAGACGGCCGGCTTCAACGGCCAGACATGGTTCGACCGGTCCGGGAACTTTCACAGCGAGAGCCTGCAGGTGGTCGAGCGCTACACGGCCAGCAGTCCCTTTCACCTCACGTACGAGGTCACGCTCACCGATCCGAAAGTGTTCACACGACCGTGGACGATGAGCATGCCGCTCTACCGTCGCATGGACCGCCAGGCGCAGATCCTGGAGTTCCGGTGCGTCGAGTTCGTCGAGGAGTTGCTTTACGGCCACCTTCGCAAACCCCCGAGCAGGTGACGGCCCCACCGGGAGGAGTGCCATGCATCGTCGACTGGCGTCCGGAATCCTGACAGGGGCCGCCGTGTTCGCGGCGGCCGCGCTGGCGACGGCTCCTGTTGGCGGACAAAGCCGTCCTCGCGAGGCGCGCGAAGTCCGCAAGACGTGGACGCTGCCGCGGACACCCGACGGGCATCCAGACCTTCAAGGGTTCTGGACCAACGCGACGTTCACGCCGCTCGAACGTCCCAACGGGATCACCAGGGAGTTCTACTCACCGGAGGAAGCGGCCGACATCCAGCGACGCGAAGCGGCGCGACTCGGCCAGCAGGCAGATGCCCCCTCCACCGCCGGGCAGTGGCTGGCGAACGGACCCGGCGCCGCGCCCAAGCCTGGAACCGAAGCCGACGTGCACTACGACTTCAGCCAGTTCGGGCTCGACAGGAGCCAGTCGCCGATCGCGCGCACCCTGCGGACTTCGCTGATCGTGGATCCGCCCGACGGCAGGATCCCGCCGCTGTCGGCGGGTGGGCGGCAGCGGGCGGCGGCGCGGGCCGAGGCGAGAAAGGAGTTGGGCGGCCGCTGGGATTCGGCACAAAGCAACGAGCTCGACGATCGCTGCATCATCATGGGCGCCGGCCCGCCGCTCATGCCCCAGGGCTACAACAGCAACTACCAGATCGTGCAGGGCCGCGATCACGTGATGGTGCTCGCCGAGATGCTGCACGACGCGCGCGTCATCCCGCTCGACGGGCGGCCGCCGGTGTCGACGAACATCCGTCAATGGATGGGGAGCTCGCGCGGCCGCTGGGAGGGCGACACGCTGGTCGTCGAGACCACGAACTTCAACGGGAAGGTCGGCTACCGCGGATCGGGCGAGAACCTGCGCGTCATTGAGCGGTTCACGCGGATTGCCGACGACACGCTCGTCTACCGCTTTACGCTCGACGACCCGACGACGTGGACGAGGCCCTGGACCGCGGAGATCGCGATGGCGAAGACGATCGGGCCGCTCTTCGAATTCGCCTGTCACGAAGGCAACTACGGCTTGCTCAACACCCTCCGCGGGGCCCGCGCCGAGGACAAGAAGCGCGCTGACGAAGGCGCCGGCAGAGAGACGAAGTAGAAAGGGAGAGCCGATGCGAATCACCGCCACCGTCGCGAGCGTCGTTATCGGGCTGCTGGCCTTCGCGCCGCACGCGCGGGCGCATCACGCCTTCTCGGCGGAATTCGACGCGAACAGGCCGCTCCAGCTGAGGGGCACGCTGGTGAAATGGGAAATGATCAACCCGCATTCCTGGTTCCACCTGGACATCAAGGCTCCCGACGGCACGGTCGAGGCGTGGATGATCGAGGGGGGCAGCCCGAACCAGCTGATCAGGCTGGGCGTCACCAAGCACAGCCTGCAGATCGGCATGGAGATCATGGTCGACGGCTACCAGGCGAAGGATGGGACACGAAAGGGCGTCGGCCGCAATTTCACGCTGTCGGACGGGCGTCGGCTCTTTCTCGGGGGCTCGGCTCCTGGCGCCACGCCGACCGTGAAGTGAGCGATCGAGGTCCCTCAGCGCCAGATCACTTCGAGGCTTCCGCGGCCCTCTCCTTGGCGCGAGCACCAGCCAGGATGTTGTACACCCCGTAATTCCCCTCGTGGCAGGCGTACTCGTACATCGGTTGGGCGCTCTTCCTCATGGGCACCTGTGCGGTCCACGGCTTGGTCCACGTGGCGGGATCGTCGATGGTGAACTCGTACAGCAGTGTGTCCCGATCCACGCGGGAAAACCGTTCGGTCAAACGCATGGTCGGACTGAACTCTCCGGTCGTCATCAGCGTGGGCGCGTGGAAATTGATGGTATCCACGACCAGCGTGTTCCCCTCCCAGCGGCCGCGCGAGTCGCCGGCCCACTGCCGA
>CAZCEL010000155.1:0-4469 GCA_964497175.1 uncultured Bifidobacteriaceae bacterium | reverse complement strand
GCGGGCGTCGTGGATCATCTCGTTGACGATGACCACGTACCCGGGCGTCTGGAAAAGCTGCATGTTGTTGTTGTAGGCGCTTGGCGTCATCGGTGGTCCCGAGTTGAAGCCGAGGATGCAGCGCACTCGCAGCCCTCCGGGCCCGAGGTCGTGCATCCACCCGCCGGGAGTGGGCTCGTCCATTTCGACTCCGCGTCGCGCTTCGGCAGCCGCGGCTCGCTTCGCTTGCGCATTCGACGTCAGAGCCGGAATCCGTCCGTCCGATGGGTCAGTGATGAGCGAGGTCCGCTTGGTCCCGGCCACTTGCGTGCCCCGGTCGTACCAGAACTGGTTGTAGTCGCCGACGTTGCCGGCCGGCACGTTGCGGTCGCGATCGTTGCGAACCGCCGCCTGGGTCTCGAAGCTGGCAGCCTCCACATCAGTAAGAACTTCCTTGCCGGCCAGCTCGTTGGGACGCTCGAGCGGGGTCACGGTGCGGAAGTCCCAGACCCCCTGCAGGTCAGGTTCGCCCCACGCCGTGCGCAGCGGGGCCCCCGTTCTCCGTCCGGCCGTGCCCGGCGTCCCGGCGCCTTGCCCGGCCGCGCCCACCGAGGCCAGCAGAACCGATGCGACAGCGGCGGCTACCGATGCGGACGCGAGCAATCGATGCGGCATTCCAACACCTCGACTCTCTCAACGCGTATCGCTTGTGTACGTGCGGTCCAGCCGAGTCCGGGAACGGACCCTATGGTAGCACTACGCGCACCACGCTTACGCTGACCTTCAGCGCGTGCTCTCCCCCGCCGAGAATCACGCCGCGAATCGGGCTGACGTCGCCGTAATCCCGTCCCCAGGCCAGCGTCACGTGCGTGCTCGACGGAATCAGGTTGTTCGTCGGGTCGACGTCGATCCAGCCAAACCCGGGGCAGTAGACCGCCAGCCACGCGTGCGACGCGTCGGCCCCGATCCGCCGCGGCGCCCCCGGCGGCGGAATCGTCTCCACGTACCCGCTGACGTAGTGCGCCGCCAGCCCGACCGAGCGCACACACGCGATCTCGAGGCGGGCGAAGTCCTGGCACACCCCGCGTCGCAGCCTGAACACCTCGCTCAGCGGAGTCGCCACGGTTGTCGCCCGTGGATCGAACGTGAAGTCCTCGTAGATGCGCCGAGTCAGATCGAGCACGGCGTCGAGCAGTGGGCGGCCGGGGGGAAACGACGGCCGCGCATACGCCTCCAGCTCCGCACCCGATCGCGTCGGCGAGGGAGCGAACAGGCACTCGAAGGCGTCGAGCGGCAGGGCGCCGCGGTCCGAGGCGGCCTCCCACGGCGGCGTCGTCGACGGCGGCGGCATCTCCCTCGGCCGAACCGTCACCCGGCTGCGCGCCGACACGGTGAGGTGCCGGTGCGCGCCCTGCATGGCGAAGAACGTCGCCGCGTTGCCGAAATAGTCCTGATGGATCGACACGACCGCCGGCTCGGGCTCGATGTGCAGGTCGTGCTGCACGCACACCTGGTAGGGCAGCCCGCGCGGTCTGAGACGCGCGACGTGATGCGAGACCGACACAGCATCGGTGTACTCGTACTTCGACGTGTGAACGACCTCGTAGGCGACCGTCTCAGTTGACACGCAGCTCTGCATGGCTGAAGTAGTAGTGCGTCAGCGTGTCCGACAGCGCACGCAGGTCCGCCTCGATCGAACCCAGCAGATCGGCGAGGCCGGAGAACCGTCCCTCGGCGCCGGCCTGGCTCAGGGCCGTCAGGTCCGCCGCCCGCAGCGTCTGTCGCACTCGCGTGATCAGCCGCTCTTCCTTGGTCGGCGACGGCGCGCTCGTGCTGCGGGGCAGCAGCGCCATGTGATCGGCCAGTGCGGCGAGCTGAAACGCCAGCGCCCGCGCGTTGGTCGCGTCGGCCAGCAGCAGATCGACCACCGGCGCGAGCTCGGGCTGGGCGAAATAGCGCCGCCGGTAGGTCATGGCGCTGTCGGCGATCTCGAGAAGCGGCCCCAGAACGGCGCGATGCGAGGGCCAGGGCCCCACCTGCAGGGCGCTCCCGAGCAGCCTCGTCAGGTTGAGCGATCGCTCGAGACGCCGGCCGATGTCGAGAAAACGCCAGCCGTGGCCGCGTGTCATGTTCTCCATCTCCATGCCGCTGAACGCCGCCAGGTCCGTGATCATGTGATTGAGGTGCGCCAGCACGTCATCGAACTGGAGGCGGCCGTGCCTGATGCGGAAGTCCTGCTGCAGCTGATTCAGAATCCGCCAGGTGTCGAGGGAGAGCCGGTCGCGCACCGCCGTGGCAATGCGCCTGAGCTCGAAGAGCGTCCGTCGCATGCCGGTGTGCGGGCTCTGCTTGAAGAGAAACGACAGCTCCCGCTCGAGCGCGGCCAGCGGCATCCGCTCCCGCAGGTGCGGTGGCAGCACGTCCAGATCGACGAGCACCTGCAGCAGCGCCAACAACTCGGGCGTGTCCTCGGTCGTGTCCTCATCGGTGAGGCAGGCCACGATACTGCGCAGCAGGCGCACCTTGTGCTCGGCGCGCTCGGCATGACGACCAAGCCAGAACAGGTTGTCCGCCACGCGGCTCGGCAGATCGGTGCCTCTGGGTTCCCGGCGGATCGCCGTGCCCGGGGACGCCAGCAGCGACACGGTGCTGACGGGACCCTTCGACAACACCCAGGTGTCCTTGCTCCCTCCGCCGCGCTGCATCGAGACGATTGGCACCTCGCTCGTTCCGGCGAGACGCGTCAGTCCACCAGGCATCACGACGTAGGATGCGCCCGCCGCGGCCACGTAGATCCTGAGGACCACCTGACGCGGCTCCAGCCTGCCGCCGACCCACGTGGGCGAGGTCGAGAGGGTCACCTCGTCCTGGCCGACGTACGCCTCGGGATGCGCGCGAATCTCCTCGGCGAGCCGACGTCTCTCCAGCTCCCCGAGCGCCCGTGCAAAGAGCGGCTGCCGGTTCGCCGGCGGGAAGGCGCGCTTGATCACCAGGCGGTCCAGGTGGTCGAGCACATACCGGCAGGCGTCCGGCTGGCCGCACCACCACGACGCGGCCGAGGGCAGCAGCAGCTCCTCGCCAAGCAGATGCCGGCACAGCGCAGGCAGAAACGCCGCGAGGGCGGGCGTCTCGATCACGCCGGAGCCGAGGGCGTTGGCGATGGCGACCGTGCCCGCGCGGTCGGCCTCCACCAACCCCGTCACACCGAGCGTCGATTCGCCGCGCAGCTCGAGCGGATCGCAGAAGCCGTCGTCGAGGCGCCGGAAGATCACGTCGACCCGCTGCAGCCCGTCGAGCGTCTTGAGGCAGACGTGTCGGTCCCGCACCGTCAGGTCCCCGCCCTCGACGAGCGTGAAGCCGAGGTATCGGGCCAGGTAGGCATGCTCGAAGTACGTCTCGCTGCGCGGCCCCGGCGTCAGCAGCACGACCTTCGGATCGTCGCGCCGGCTCGGGGCCATCGCCGTCAGCGTGTCCCGCTCGGCGCGGAAGAACGACGCCAGCCGCTGCACGCGGCAGTCGCGAAAGGCCTCGGGGAGATTGCGCGACAGCACGATCCGGTTTTCCAGCGCGTAGCCGGCGCCCGAGGGCGCCTGCGTGCGATCGCCGAGCACCCACCATGCGCCGTCGGATGCGCGCGCCAGATCCGCGGCGTGGAGATGGAGGTGCACACCGTCGGGCACGCCGATGCCGTGGCACGGGCGCAGAAAGCCCGGGTTGGCGAGCACCAGAAACGGCGGAATCAATCCGTCGTGGAGCAGACGCTGCGGGCCGTAGATGTCCGCGAGAATCAGGTTGAGCAGGCGGCCCCGCTGCGCCAACGCCGTCTCCAGCCGCGTCCACTCGGCCTGGGGAACCAGCAGCGGCATCATGTCCAGCGTCCAGGGTCGAACGCTGCCCTGCGGGTCCCCGTACACGTTGTAGCTGACACCGTTGTCGCGGATCGCGCGCTTGGCGTTCTCCCATCGCGACGCCAGCTCGTGACGGCCCAGAACCTCGAGCGAGTGGACGAGCGGCGCCACGTGCGGATGCAGCTGCCCCGACCGGTCCACCATCTCATCGCGACCGCTGCCCGGCAGGCGGTAGCCCTCGAACAGGCGGGACGGGACAATCGGTCCCGGCAGGTGCGTCAGAGACGTCATGAGGCGCGGCGGCGCAGATCGAGCGTGAACGGAAAGTCGGGGTTGCGCTCCTCCGAAGGCACCTCGATCGAACCCGGCGTGTGCCCGATGGTGAAGAAGCGCGCCAGGCGGCGGCTCTCGGCTTCGTAAGCGTTTACTGGAAAGACCTCGAAATGCCTCCCTCCCGGATGGGCCACATGATAGACGCAGCCTCCCGCCGAGCGCTGGTTCCAGGTGTCGACGAGGTCGAAGACCAGCGGAGCGTGCACGGGTATCGCCGGGTGCAGGCTGCTCGGCGGCTGCCACGCCCGATAGCGGACCCCGGCGACGAATTCGCCGACCGTCCCGGTCGGATGCAGCGGCACACGCCGG
>CAZCEL010000154.1:0-9512 GCA_964497175.1 uncultured Bifidobacteriaceae bacterium | reverse complement strand
CCTCGAGGGACCGATCGAAGGGGACCAGTCGTGGTGCCGCATCCCCGCGTCCTTCCGGACCGTGGCACGTATGGCACACCCTGTCGTAGGCCGCCAGGCCCGGCGCTTTCGATCCCTCGTCTTGCACGGCTGCCGGCCGCCCCGCCGATCCTGAAATGACGACACTCAGGATGGCGAAGGCCCACGCCGATGGGTTCATCCCTCTCGGCGAATTGCGTTGACAGCGGTCACGTCGCGATCTATCACAGACGCTCCTGACGAAAGGACGGGCTACATGAAACGGCATGGCTGGCTCCTCGGAGCTCTCGTGTGCGGTTCCTTCGTCGCCGCGCAGCAGTCGCCTTCGCTTCAGGTGGAATGGCCGCACTACGGCGGCGACCAGGCAGGCACCAAATACTCGCCGATCGCGGACGTCAACCTCGACAACGTGCACCGTCTGAAAGTTGCCTGGCAATGGAGCCACTGGGACGTCCCCCGGCGCGACATGACAAGCAATGACGGCGTCAGTCCGCTGGGAACAATGCCCATGGGCTTCCAGAATACTCCGTTGATGCGGGGAGGCGTGCTCTACGTGACGACGCCGTACGGCAACGCGGCTGCGATCGACGCCGCGACCGGCAAGGATCTCTGGCGCCATGAAGCCCAAGCGTACAAGCTCGGGCCGATTCCCGGCTCCGGCTACAAGCATCGCGGCGCCGCGCTCTGGAGCGAGGGCAACCAGCTGAACGTCCTGGTCAATACTCGCAACCGTCTCTTCAGCCTCGACGCCAGGACGGGCAAGCCGGTGAACAGCTTCGGCGACGGAGGGTCAGTGGCGTTGACCGACGAGTATCCTCGGCCCATCGACCCGCGGCACGTCAACCAGGGTTCACCGCCGATCGTCTACAGGGACCTCGTCATCGTGGGCAGCTCGATTTCCGATCGCTATCAGCACAAGGGCGAAACGCCGGGCATCGTGCAGGGGTTCTACGCGCGGACCGGCCGCCGCAAGTGGGCGTGGAGCGTCATTCCGCAATCGCGGAAGGATTTCGGCGCCGACACCTGGGAGAACGAGTCGTGGCGGACGACGGGCCACGCCAACGTGTGGGGGCCGATGACGCTCGACGAGGCGCGCGGGCTGCTCTTCGTGGGGACGTCCACACCGGGCAGCGATTATTACGGGGGGCGGAGGAAGGGAAAGAACGAACCGGCCGAAGCGATCGTTTGTCTCGATGCCAACACGGGACGGCGCAGATGGTCGTTCCAATACATCCACCATGGCCTCTGGGACTACGACAATCCCTCGCCGCCCAATCTCGTCACGATCACCGTGGACGGCCGGCGGATCGATGCCGTCGCCCAGGTCACCAAACAGGGATTCACCTACGTCTTCGATCGCGTGACGGGACAGCCGGTCTGGCCCATCGAGGAGCGGCCGGTCGACACGACGACCGATGTGCCGGGCGAGCAGGTCTGGCCGACGCAGCCGTTTCCAACCAAACCGCCGGCTTTCACGCCCCAGGGTGTGCTGCCCGAGGATGCCAACGACCTGACGCCCGAGATCAGGGCGCTGGCGCTCAAGGAAATGGAGAAGTACCGCATCGGCCCGCTCTTCACGCCCAACGGGTTGCGGGGCACGCTGCAGCGGCCGGCCAATGGCGGGGGCGCCAACTGGGGAGGCGCCGCATGGGACGCGGAAACGGGCTATCTCATTGTGCGGGCGGACACCACGCCGTACGTGAATCGCGTGGGCAGGAACGACGGGTCGAAGCCGTTTGTCGAAGTGGAGTATTCGAACGAGATGGCGCCGCCGCTTCCGGCCAGCCTGCTCGGGCCGATCCCGGTGACCAAGCCGCCCTACGCCACGCTCACGGCCATCGATCTGAACCGGGGCACCATCGGCTGGCAGGTGCCGCTTGGGGAGGGCAGCGCGACGGTCCGGAATCATCCGCTCCTCAAGGGCGTCAAGCTGCCCGACCGCTTGGGATCGACGACGGGGAAGGGCGGGCCGCTCGTGACAGCGGGCGGTCTGGTGTTTGTCAGCGGCGGCGACTCGTATCTCTATGCTTTCGACAAACGGACCGGCCGGGAGGTGTGGAGGGGTGCGATTCCCTCCGCCACGACCGGCAACCCGATGACCTACCGCACCCGTTCCGGCAGGCAGTTCATCGTCATTGCCGGCGGCGTGTCGGATGAGAATGCGCTCGTGGCCTTTGCGCTCGACGGCAACTGACGGCGAGACACGCGGCTCGTCGCAGGGCAGCCACATTCAAGTCAGGCCGTCTGCAGATCCGTCCGGAACCCGGCGATCGAGACGTTTCAGCCTCGCCGTCTCCATAGTGGGCGGTCTCTCCGTGTTCGTGCTCGGCGCGTACGCCTGGCAGAGGGCGACCGGGCGCCTTACCCATGGGTTCGTGTCCTACTACACGGCATCCCGGCTCCTTCTCTCGGGCGAGTTCGGGCCCGAGGTCTACGACGACGACTGGTTTCGGGCACGGGTGCAGCAGACCACGGCATCGAGCGTGCTCGAAATCTTCGTTCCGAATCCGCCGTCTGCGGCCCTGCTGGCGCTGCCCGTCGCGCCTCTGGCGGCGCGCGAGGCGAGAAGTGCCTGGCTGATCGTTTCGTTGGCGGCCTTCGTCGCGGCGGTGTCGTTGCTGGTCCGCGAGGCGCGCGAGTCGAGGCGCACCATGGCTGTGGTGGCCGTCGTGCTGCTGAGCGGCGCCGTGTTCGCCAATATCCGCACGGCGCAGGCGTATCTACTGATGGCGGCCGGGTGTATCGCCGCCGCACGATGTTTGCGGCGCGGATCCGATGGGCTCGCGGGCCTGTTGCTGGGGATCGTGGTGGCGACAAAGCTGACGGCTGTGCCCTGGCTGGCCCTGCTTGTCGTGGGAGCGCGCTGGCGCGCGCTTGCCGCCACGCTGGGAACTGTCGGCGCGATGAGCGGCCTGACGCTGTGGCTCGGCGGCGTCGAGGCGTGGGCGCGGATGCCGTCGGCCATCGCAGCCTTTGTCGTCCGCCCCGAGCTGAGCGTGACCGCCTATCAGACACCGCTCGGCTTCATGCGGCATCTGTGCGTCGGCAATCCGACGTGGAATCCGGCTCCAGCCGCGTCGTGCGCCCCTGTGGCGGCAGTGTTCCCCTGGCGGTTCGTCATCGGTGCCTTCCTGGCCGCGGCCGTGCTCTCGCGAGGTGCGCGGCTGGATCTCGTGGCGGCCGCCGGGCTCTGTCTGTCGGTGCTCGGCGTGCCGATCGCCGAGGATCATCAGTTCGTCCTCCTCACGCTCCCGGCGTTTCTCGTCCTGACTTCGCCGGCCACGCCGGCGTGGTCGGTGGCCCTGATCGCGGCGCTCCTGCTGGCGCCGGCGGAGTGGACGATTCATCGCTTCACGTCGGGCTGGTGGTCGCTGTTGGCGTATCCCAGGCTGTACGCGGCAGGGCTGCTCTTCGGCTTCGTGCTGATGACGATGCGGAGTGAGAAGGCTCGCGCGGGAGCGGCCGGCTCGATACCGTCATGCTCCGGCTGACTTGCCGACCCAATCCGATGGAACGTTCACATACGTGTGATCCAGGTCGGCCGCCGATGAGCACCCGAGCAGCTTCAGCGTCCGCACGAGATCGGTGCGCAGGATTTCGATCGCACGCGCGACGCCCGGTTCGCCCGCCGCGCCCAGGCCGTAGGCGTAGGCCCGGCCGACGAGCACCGCGCGCGCCCCCAGGCTCAGCGCCTTGGCGATGTCGCTGCCGTGGCGGATGCCGCCGTCCATGAGGACCTCGACGCGCCCACCCGCGGCGCGAACCACCTCCGGCAACACGCGCAGGCTCGCGGCGACGCCGTCGAGCTGCCGGCCGCCATGATTCGACACCACGACGGCCTGCGCCCCGGCGTCGATCGCGCGCCGCGCATCGTCTCCCGTCATCACCCCTTTGACGACGAGAGGACCCGGCCAGACGCTGCGGATCCACTCGAAGTCCCGCCAGCAGACCACCGACTGTTCGAGCGCCGCGGCGACCTCCGCGTACGGCATCGGCCCTCCATCGGGAAGCACGACGTTGGGGAAGTCCATCAAGCCGCCGTCGGCGAGAAAGCCGCCAAGCCACCTGGGGCGCACGAGGAACTGCGGCAGGTACGGCAGCATGGCCGGCAGGCTACCGCCCGTCAGCGCCTTCATCCCGTTTCGCGTGTCGCGCAGGCGCTGACCGGCAACGGCCGTGTCGATGGTCACGACAAGAGCCGAGAAGCCCGCGACCCGAGCGCGATCGATGGCAGCGATCGAGGCGACGCGTCCGCCGGCCAGATACAACTGATACCAGACCGGACCGGAGGTCGCTTGGCGCACGTCTTCGAGCCGGCAGCCTGAGAAGGTCGACAGGATGTAAGCGGTTCCCGCCGCGCCGGCGGCGCGAGCCGCGGCAATCTCGGCGCGCGGAAAAAACACGCGGCTGCTGCCCACCGGCGCCAGCAGCAGCGGCAGCTCGAGCGGCATTCCCAGCACCGTGGTCCGCAGGTCGCACGAGCCCGCCGCCACCGCCGAGCGGGGCCGGAAGGTGACTTGCTCGAACGCGCGACAGTTCTCGCCGAGCGTGATCTCGCGATCGGCGCCGCCGTCGATGTAGTCGAACACGACACGGGGCAGCCGGCGGCGTGCCGCCCGCCGCAGATCGTCAATCGTCAGCATTCGAGCCGGCCCAACAGTGCGGGGCATGAGTGCGCGGCCGCGATTCTAACCCACGCGATCCTGCCGATCCACGTCGCGCAGCGCTCCGGTATACACTGGAGGGACGGCGGACGCCGGTCTCCGCCCGAACATCATCACAGACATGAAGTATCGCGTCGGAATCCTGGTGCTGCTGGCGATGGTCGCGGCCTCCTGCAGCGAAGACGCGCCACCGGCGGTGGCGCCGACGCCGCCGGCGGTCTATTACCTCCCCGGTGTCCTCGAGGTGCAGGGCACCAGCACCGTGTCGTTCACTCCGACGCGATCGGGGACCGCCAACGTGACGCTCGTGAGCGTGACGCCGGACAGCCGGGGACCGGCTTCCGACATTCTGCTCGACATGGGTTTCGGCACGCTCGCCGACGGTGTCTGCACGGTCACCGCGTCGGTTCAAGCGGCGCCGCGGTTGTCCGCACACCTGGTCACCAGCGTCACGGCCTCGACGGAGCACTGCGTGATGCTGTCCGACATCGGAAACCTGAAAGGCCCCGTCAACTTCGCGGTGCGGGTCGTCCTGCCATGACGAGCCGGGCGAGGTTTCCAACGCCGATGGTCGCCCTGGTGCTGGGCCTGGTCGCTGCCTCTGCATGCTCGGACAACCAGACTCCGACGGCGCCCACGCAGCCGACCGGCCCGACGACCGCCACGTTCGCGAGCGCCTTTACCGTGAACGGCTCTGCCTCGCGGACGTTCACAACGACCGAGGCGGGCACGGTCACGATGACGCTGGACAGCGCGGGTCCTCCTTCTAACGTGGTTCTGGGTCTCGGCGTCGGAGTGCCGTACGTGAGCGGCGCGCCCTGCCTGTTGACCAGCTCGATAACAACCGCCGCGGGTCCTGGGCCGCACATTTCCATGCACGCGGACCCCGGCTCGTACTGCGTGAAGGTCTACGACATCGGCAAACTGATCGAGACGGTCAGCTTCAGTATCAGCATCACGCACCCGTAGACCGCGACCTATCTGTTTGTCGCTCCGGTGCCTCGAGACAGGTACGTGCGCACCGAGTCCAGCCACTGGCGCGCGAGAGGCTGCTGGGGCGCTAGCATCGCCCACACGCTCTCCGCCCATCGCCGAACGAGCGCGTCGTAGTCACGTTCGTCACGTGGCGCACGGATGTCGGCAATCGTCATGCTGCCCCGACAGTCGATCACCGCCGGCTTGTCGAGCCGGCCCGGACCATCGAGCCAGCGAGCGATCGCCCAGTAGAGCTGCTGATTGCCGGTGTGCTCGATGCCGCAACAGAGCGCCGTGAGGTGCGCCGCGTACGACTTGGCGGACCGGCAGTAGTCCGCCGGATGCTGCATGGAGTAAGTGTCGACCACCAAGGTGTGCGCCCGTCCCCTGGACGGGCTGGTCCAGGCCCGGGCGCTCAGCTCGTCGAACACGGCCTGACAGCCGGCGCGCCCGCCGAGGAGCGCTCCACAGGACGGGCACGGCTCGAGAGTGGGGTTCTCCAAAACTTCCACGTATCGTACTTCGTCTAAAACCGACATGGACGATCTTCGCCAGGACCTGCGCGTGGGCCTGCGCCTGCTCTGGAGAGACCGCGCGTTCAGCATCACGGTCGGGCTCACGCTCGCGCTGTGTCTGGGCGCCAACGTGGCGCTGTTCTCGGTCGTGAACAACGTGCTGCTCCGCCCGCTGCCGATTCCCGAATCCGACCGGCTCGTCATCGTCAGCAACGCCTACCCCAACGCAGGCGCCGGCGGCAGCTTCCGGGCCGTGTCCGTGCCGGACTACTACGATCGGCTCCGGGAGACGACGGCGTTCGAGGAACAGGCCCTGCACGTGGGCACGGGCGTCACGCTCGATCAGAACGGTCCGCCGGCGCGCATCCGCGCGATGCACGTGACGCCGTCGTTTTTTCGCGTCCTGCGCGGGCAGCCGCTGCTCGGCAGGACGTTCACCGAAGACGAAGGCGAGCTCGGCAACGACCGGAAGGTCGTGCTGAGCTACGGGCTCTGGCAGTCGGCCTTCGCCGGCGACGCGACGGTCGTGGGCCGCGAGGTCCGCATCGACGGTCAGCCGTGCACCATCGTCGGCGTCATGCCTCAGGGATTCGTCTACGGGCAACCCGACGTGATGCTGTGGAGGGCCCTGGCGTTCACGCCGTTACAGAAGTCCGACGACTCGCGACACAGCAACAACTTTCAGCAGGTCGCGCGGCTCAAGCCTGGTGCCACCATCGAGCGCGCGCAGGCCGAAATCGACGCCTTGAACGCCGCGAACCTCGATCGATTCCCGCAGTTCAAGCAGCTTGTCATCAACGCCGGCTTTTACACCTTCGTCAACCGCCTGCAGGACGACCTGGTGCGCGAGGTGAGGACCACGTTGTACCTGATGTGGGGCGGGGCGCTGTTCGTGCTGCTGATCGGGAGTGTCAACGTTGCCAATCTCGTACTCGCGCGTACGCGCGCCCGGCTCAAGGATTTGGCGACGCGGGCGGCGCTCGGCGCCGGACGGGCGCGCATCGCGCGCCAGCAGGTCGCCGAGCGCGTGCTGCTCGCGCTGGCGTCGACGGGAGCCGCCATCGCGGTCGGGTGGGCCGCCCTGCGCCTGCTTGGAGCGCTCAATATCGAGGAGCTGCCCCGCGGCAGCGAGATTCGCCTGGATTGGATCGTGGTAACGGCCACGCTCGGCGTGGGTGCGGCGATTGGATTGCTCCTCGGCCTCATTCCAACGACGGCCGTCGTGCCGTCGAGGCTCACCACGATGCTTCGTGAGGAAGGGCGGTCGGGTACGAGCGGACACGGCGTCCGTGCGATCCGCCGCGCGCTGGTCGTTGCCCAGGTGGCGTTTGCCTTCGTGCTGCTCTTTGGCGCGAGCCTGCTCGTCGCGAGCTTTCAGCACGTGATCGCCGTCGATCCGGGCTTCAGGCCCGACGGCGTCCTGACGGCGTCGGTCATGCTGCCTCGCACCAGGTACAAAGACAACGCGGCGCTGGCCACCTTTCTCGACGAGTCGCTCGACAGGCTTCGCGCGCTGCCGGGCGTCGCCGCCGCCGGCATTACGAGCAACGTGCCGCTCAGCGGAACCGCCATCACGAGCGTGATCTTCGCCGAAGGGTATCGCATGAGCCCCGGTGAATCGGTGGTCGCGCCCGCGCAGGTCGCCATCTCGCCCGGGTTCTTCGAGGCCATGGGCGTGCGGCTCGTCTCCGGGCGGTTTTTCGATCAGCGCGATCGCGGGCTGACGCCCGCCGGGACACCCGCCGTCGACAGTTCACAGCCGCGGGTCGCGATTGTCGACGACCGGCTCGCCCGCCGGTTCTGGTCAGGCCAGAGTCCCATCGGCCGGCGACTGTACAGCCCTAGTGATCCGAACAACCTCACGGCGATCACCGAGCGGACCGTGTTCATCGAGGTCGTGGGCGTGGTCCGCGAGCTGAAGCTGCAGAGCCTCACGCAGGAGGACCAGTTCGTCGGCGCCGTCTACTTCCCTGCGGCGCAGTACATGCCGCCCGTGCAGGTGCCGGCCGTCGGATACAACTACGCGATCAGGACGACCGGCGACCCGGGATCGCTCGGCGGGGCCGTGCGCGCGGCCATCCAGTCGATCGACCGCGAGCTGGCCGTGTTCGACGTGCTGCCGATGACCGATCGCGTCGCGCGCTCGGTCATCAACCGTCGATCGGCCGTCGTCCTGTCGGCCGCCTTCGGCATCGTCGCGCTGTTCCTGTCAGCGGTCGGCATCTACGGCGTCCTGGCCTATCTGGTCGCGCATCGCACGCGCGAGATTGGCATCCGGATCGCGCTGGGAAGCAGCGGCCGGCAGGTGTTCGGGCTGATCCTGGGCGAGGGCGTGGGGCTCATTGCCGTCGGCTTCGCGCTCGGCGCGACCGGCGCGTTCCTGTTGCGGCGAAGCCTGCAGAGTCAGCTGTTCGGGATCACGGCGACCGATCCGGTGGTGATCGCCTCGGCTGCGGGCATTCTCGCGATCGTGGCCATCGCGGCGTGCGCGCTCCCGGCTCGGCGTGCCACGCGGATCGATCCGGTCGTTGCCCTGGCCGAGTGACTGCCCCCTGACCTGACGGCCTTTGCTTCAGAAGACGTCGAGATCGCGGGCCGACGCCACCTTTCCCGCATAACCCGCCTCCCGGACCTCGCGCTCCAGATCGGCATCCGAGGCCGGGCCGTACAACTGATGGTACAGAACCAGAAGGCCTGGCTGAGTCTTCTTCGCAATCTCGGCAACCTGCGCGGTCGAGGTGTGGGCCGACGTGTGGTACGTCGAGGTGCGGTGCATGGCCAGGAACTCCTTGGAGTAGACCTCGTGCACGAGCACGTCGCACTTGTTGCACGCCTCGATCAACGACGGGCTCGGTCGGGCGTCGCCGGACACCACGATCGTGCGATCGGGCGTGCGGAAGCGGAATCCGAAGGCCCACGGCGTCACGTGCTCCACGGCCAGGGCGTCCACACGCACGGTGCCATCGTCGTAGACCTGGCCGGGAGCCTTGATCTCATGAGCGACCGCGCGATAGTTCGGCTGCCGGAGCGCCTCAGGGCCGTTGACGCGGACCGCTATGTCATCCGCCCAGGCCTCCTCGATGCGTCGGGCCATTCGCTCGATGCCCGGCGGTCCGTACACATCCAGCGGCGTGCGTCTGCCAAGCGGCCAGGGTGTGAACATCAGATCGGGAAGGCCGAGCGTGTGGTCCGAGTGGAGGTGCGTGATGAACACGCGCCTCAGGTTGGTGGCGATCAGCGCTGGCATGCCTCTCATCGCGGCGGCCGACGCGCGACGGACGATGCCCGGACCGGCGTCGACGAGGTACGCCTCGCGTCCGACGACGATGGCGAGGGCCGG
>CAZCEL010000153.1:6735-9525 GCA_964497175.1 uncultured Bifidobacteriaceae bacterium | reverse complement strand
GAAGGTCATGGCCGGCCGGTCCGTCAAAATGTCATGGCCGGCCGGTCCGTCAAAATGTCATGGCCGGCCGGTCCGTCAAAAGAGGTCGTCTAGCGGCGGACCGCTTCACACCGGAAGCTCGCCGCCTCGTCGATGCTGCCGCTGCCCGAGTACGTCGCGACGAGCGGGTGCGGACAGAGCGGGCGCGTGCGATCGACTTTGCTGTCGGTCGCATGCGACGCCATCACGGCGGCGGGCGCCCGGCCCTTCTCGACCCAGTTCTCGAGCTCGGTGAGCATGTCGAACGTGTTCGGTCCGGGGCCGCCGGCGCAGTGGTGCATGCCGGGCGCGAGATAGAGGCGCGAGAAGGCATCGGCCTCCTTCTGACCACCCACGGCTTTCGTCATCCGCTCGTAGTAGTCGAGCGTGCCGTAGGCGCTGATCGCAGGGTCGGCCCAGCCGTGGTACAGGATGATCTTCCCGCCGCGGCGTTTGTACGGCTTCAGGTCGGGATCCCACGGGCTCAGAATCTCCGTCATGGAGGCCAGTCGCGGCAAATCCTGCGGAAACCTCAAGGTCTTCCAACTGAATGACGGGTCGTCGGTCTCGAGCGCCAGGAACCGCATGTTCTGTTCGGACAGGTTGTAGCCGGTCGGCTTCTGCTCGCCGAAGGCGAGCGTACCGTCGGCCTGCGGCACGGGCGGCGTACGGCCGACGATCCAGGCCGTCCAGCCCGTCGAACCACCTTCGTGGCCGATAGGCAAACCAGCCGTGTAGAGCTTGCCGTCAGGTGTCCTGACCGCGCTGTAGATCTTGTTCACCGTCGCGACCTGCCCGGCAGTCAGGCAGCCGGGGCCGTCGGCGCCCGCGCACTGGAGCTTCTCGGGCTTGAAAGCGCACAGTCTCGGGTCACTGACGAGCCCGTCGGCGAGGCCGTCTCGGGCGTCGCACTCGGCGAGCGTCGCCTGCGACAGCAGTTCCACTTTGGCGGCCGGCAGGTAGTTGTCCGCGTGGGCCAGCATGTGCTGGAACACCAGTGCCCGCCCGACCTGCATGGGCGTACCCATGGCCGGGTGGCCGGCGATGATGCCGTCGAAGTCCTGCGGATATCGCTGCACCTCCATCAGCGCCTGTCGTCCGCCGTTCGAGCAGCCGTTGAAGTACGAATGCGCCGGCTGTTTTCCAAACCACGCCGCGGTGAGGGCCTTGGCGGCAACGGCGGTCACGTGCGTCCCGCGATGGCCGTAGTCGATCTCCTTCGCGCGGTTCGCTCCCCACGTCGGATCACTCGCCAGGTGTCCGGTGTCGGTGGACGCCGACGCGTAGCCGCGCCTCAGGCCCGCGTCCAGGTTCCCGATCGTGCCGCCAAGGCCGCCGACACCGACGAAGTAGTACTTGCCGTTCCACGCGCCTGGCAGGCCGAGGCGGAAATTCACGTCGTTGCCCGGTGAGGTCGTGCGTCCGTCGACGCGGCAATATTGCGGCACGCTTCCCGACGCCTCGACGACCTCGGCGGCCGTGATCGTCGTGCCCTTGGGCGCCTTTGCCTGGAGCGCCGCCACCGTGCAGTCGGCGATCGAGGGAGCCGCGGCGACGGAGGGCACCTGCGCCGCCCCAGCACCAAGCACCACAGCAACCGCGAGCCCCGAGCCGATTCGGCGATTGATCATCTGTTTAACCTCCAGGAGCGCAACGAGGTAGTGTCGGCGTTTGCGGAGACTTTTTCAAGAATCTTCGCGTGGTAGCATGAGCAGCGACCCCGTGGGCACTGCTCGATCGCGACCGTCCGCCGTCACGACGGCCATGCTGTGCTCGGCCGGCGTGACGGCGCAGTTTGTCGCCGGCAAGGCCACACGCGATGCGCTCTACCTGGCGCACCTCGACGTGACCTCCCTGCCCGTCATGCTCATGGTCACCTCGGCCTTTTCGATCGCTCTCGTGAGCGTCACGTCCAGGAGTCTCCGCCTCGTCGCCCCCGCGCGCCTCGTGCCCTTGATGTTTGTGACGAGCGCTGCCCTTCTGCTGGGAGGATGGGGCGTGACGGCCGGGGCCCCCGGGGTCGGCGCGCCGTTCATCTATCTGCTGATCTCCGGTCTGGGCCCCATCCTGGGCTCGGGCTTCTGGCTCGTGGCATCGGAGCGCTTCGACCCGAGAACGGCGAAAAAGAGGTTCGGTCAGATCGCCAGCGCCGGCACGCTGGGAGGCCTCGGAGGGGGACTGCTGGCCGAACGTGTCGCGGCCGTGCTCGGCGTCAACGCGATGCTGCCAATCCTGGCCGCCTTGGGCCTGTTCTCGGCGTGGCAGCTCCGCGCGCTCGCCAGGTCCCAGCCGGTGCGCAATACGATGGGGGTCGATCTCGCGCCAGAACTGGCGGCCGAGGCGCCGCGCTCGGGGCTGAGGGTCCTTGCCAGGGCGCCGTACCTGCGCAACCTTGCGGCACTCGTGCTCCTGGGCACCGTTGCCGCGTCGCTCGTCGACTATCTGTTCAAGGCGCAGGCCGTCACCTCCTTCGGCCGGGGCGACAACTTGCTGCGGTTCTTCGCCATCTTCTACGCCGCGACGAGCGTCGTCGCGTTCGTACTGCAGACCTCGTCCAGCCGTTTCGCCCTCGAGAAGCTGGGTCTGGCGTTGACGACGGCGACGCCGTCGATGGCGCTGCTCGCCGGAAGCGCCGGCGCGCTGGTCGCCCCGGGACTCGACACGGCGATTGCCGTTCGGGGCGGCGAGGCGGTCTTTCGCGGATCGCTGTTCCGCGCCGGGTACGAAGTGTTCTACACGCCCGTCTCGGTCGCCGACAAGCGCGCGGCCAAG
>CAZCEL010000153.1:0-6725 GCA_964497175.1 uncultured Bifidobacteriaceae bacterium | reverse complement strand
GTCGATCATCGACGTGGGCTTCGATCGGCTCGGCGACGCGGCCGGCGGCGGGCTGATCAGGCTGGTGCTGCTGGTGGCGCCCGGACAGGTGTTCCCGCTCCTGCTCTGGCTCGCAATCGCCTGCTCGGCCGCGGCGCTCGTGGTGTCGAGCCGGCTCACCCGCGGCTACATCCAGACGCTCGAGCGCAGCCTGCTCAACCGTGCCGTCGAGCTCGATCTCTCCCAGGTCAGAGATTTGACGACGCGGTCCACCATGCTCAGGACGCTCAGTGTCCCGTGGTCAGGAGGGCAGCGCCGCTCGCCTCGCCCGGAGGCTCCAGCGGTGCGAAAGCGGCCCGACTCGTCGAGAGAGTCCGCCGGCGGGAAATTCGCGCAGGGCCTGGACGTGGAGACGCTGCAGATCGTGGCGCTTCGATCGCGAAACCCCGACCGCGTGCTGCGAGTCCTCCACACGGACGAACCCCTACCCCGCGTACTCATTCCGCACGTCATCCCGCTGCTGGCCTGGGATCCCGTCGCGGAAGCGGCGGTCACCGCGCTGCGCCGCGAGGCCGAGCGGCACGTGGGCGAGCTGGTCGACGCGTTGATCGATCCGAACACCGAATTCGCCGTTCGCCGGCGGCTCGCGCGCGTCTTCTCGGGCTGCACCTCGCAGCGCGCCGCCGACGGTCTGGTGCTCGCGCTCGACGACACGCGCTTCGAGGTACGTTTCCAATGCGCGCGGGCGCTGGCCATGATCGTGGGCCGCAACGCGGCCGTACGGATGCCGCGCGACCAGATCCTCGAGGTCGTGCGGCGCGAGGCCGCCGTCGGCCGTCCGGTCTGGGAAAGCGAGCGGCTCCTCCACCAGCTCGACGATCGGGATGGACATCACTTCGCCGACGAGTTCGTCAAGGATCGGGCAAGCCGCAGCCTGGCGCACGTGTTTACGTTGCTGTCGCTCGTGCTCCCCTACGAGCCGCTCCAGATCGCGTTCCGGGGTCTGCACACCAGCGATGAAAATCTCCGAGGGACCGCCCTCGAGTACCTCGAAGGCGTGCTGCCGTCTGCGATCCGCGAGCCGCTGTGGCCCTTTCTCGAGGATCGCCGCGCGACCTCGCGCGGGCGCCCGCGCCAGCGGGACGAGATTGTCGCCGACCTCCTGCGCTCGCACGAATCGATCATGCTGAATCTCCATGAGCTGAACCTGCGCGACCTGGCCGCGCGGCCTCCGGCGGACGCGGCCAAGAACGCCGGCACGCCGCGGTCCTGACCATGGCCGATGGCGTGAAGCGCGTCGCGCCGAGGCTCCCCACGCCGTTGCCCCGCGGGGACACGGCGCGGACGACCACGCGCCTGCCCGACGAACTGGTCGCCGATCAGGTCAGGAGGCTCACGTACTTCTGCGTCGTGGCGGCCAGCCTCTGGACGTTCGCGCTCGTCATGGACGCGGTGATCGTGCCGCTGAGCGGTGCGCCGGCCGCACCGAACAACGCATTCGGGTTCGCGGTCGAGGCCGCGCAGATCGTGATGGCGTGGCTGATGCTCGCGTACCTGCGCTGGTCGAACCATGCGCCGGCCACGAAGACCGACGTCGGCCTGGTCTACATGCTGGCCAACGCCGCCGGGATCGCGGCCTTCAACAACCTGATGGACGAGCCCTTCCTCACCAGGGCCATGCAGGCGTCGTGGATCGCCGTGCTGATCCTCGCGTTCTCCATCAGCGCCTCCTCGACGCCGCGGAAGATGCTGATCGGATCGCTCCTCGCCGCGGCCATGGACCCGCTGGCCGTGGGGGTCGGGCACCTCCTCGGCCGTGGCGGACCATCGGCCGTCGTGACGCTCATTCTCTACGCACCCAACTTTGCCGTCGCCGCCGTCGCGATGCTGCCGTCGCACGTCTTCCAGCGCCTCGGGAAACGGCTGCGCGAGGCGCAGGAGCTGGGGAGCTACGAGCTCAAGGAATTGCTCGGCAAGGGCGGGATGGGCGAGGTGTGGCGCGCGCATCATCGGCTGCTGGCGCGCAGCGCCGCCGTCAAGCTCGTCCGGCCGGAGCTGCTCGGCGCCGCGGGCGATGTCGATGCGCGCCTGATGCTGCGCCGCTTCGAGCGCGAGGCCCGCGCGACGGCCGCGCTCAACTCGCCCCATACGATTCAGCTCTTCGATTTCGGGTCGACCGACGAAGGTACGTTCTATTACGTGATGGAGCTGCTCGTCGGCCGCGATCTGGAGTCGCTCATCAAGGAGTTCGGCCCGGTTCCCTCGGACCGTGCCGTCTTTCTCCTGCGGCAGGTGTGCCATTCGCTGGCCGACGCCCATGCCCGCGGCTTCGTCCATCGCGACATCAAGCCGGCCAACATTTACGTGTGCCGCATGGGGCTCGATTACGACTTCGTCAAGGTGCTCGATTTCGGGCTCGTCAAGGTCAGCCGCTCGCGCGGGCGAGCCGACACGCTCACGACACTGGAACACACGACGGGGACGCCCGCCTACATGGCCCCGGAGATCATCCTGGGCGACGCGGATGTGGACCGCCGCGCCGACGTCTACGCGCTCGGCTGCGTGGCGTATTACCTGCTCACCGGGCAGCTGGTGTTCGAGGCCGACACCCCCATGAAGATGCTCCTGCAGCATGTCAACGCCCGGCCCGTGCCGCCGTCCCAGCGCACCGAGCTCGCCGTGCCGCCCGACCTCGAGCACCTGGTCATGTCGTGTTTGGAAAAGGACCCGGCGAACCGGCCCCAGGATGCCGAGCAACTGTTCCACCTGGCGTGCGGGTGCACGTCGTGCGAGACCTGGAATCAGAGCCGGGCGCGTCGCTGGTGGCAGGTGCACCTGCCGGACCTGAGCGGGCCGTTGCCGCTTGAAGACGTGGCGGGCGAGGGCGTAAGCTCCCAGTTCCTGCAGCACCAAGGAGACGCGCGATGACAGGCGGCTCGCGTGCGACGCGCACGGCAGACCCCGGCAAGAGCTGGCTCGACCGGACGCTCTCGATTGTCACCGACGTGCGCGCGGGCGAAGGCGTCACGGCGCTCCTGCTCGCGTTCAACGTCTTCTGCCTGCTGGGCTTCTACTCGGTGCTGAAGATCGTGCGCGACGCGCTCATCCTGAGCGAGAGCGGCGCGGCCGTGAAGAGCTACTCGGCGGCCGGCCAGGCACTGCTGCTGCTCGGGTTCGTGCCACTGTACGGCGCCTTCGCGTCCCGGGTGGACCGCGTCCGGCTGGTCTCGGGCGTGTCGCTGTTCTTCGCGTCCCATCTGGTGATCTTCTGGATCCTCGGATCGGCGGGCGCCCGGCTGGGCATCGCGTTTTTTCTGTGGATTGGCATCTTCAACCTGGTCGTGATCGCACAGTTCTGGGCGTTTGCCAATGACGTCTACAGCACCGAGCGCGGCAAGCGGCTGTTCCCGCTGGTCGGCCTCGGCGCCTCGCTGGGCGCGGCGCTGGGGGCCGCCATCACGACGGCCTTCTCGCGAATCAGCCCGTACAGCTTGATGCTGCTGGCGGCTGGCGGACTGCTCGTCCCGGTCGCGCTCACGCTCTGGGTGAACGCTCGGGAGCGCCATCGGGCGCCGCGTGAAGCCCGAGCCGAAGAGCGGCCGCTCGGCAAGCGCGGAGGGTTCCGGCTCGTCCTGTCGGATCGGTATCTGTTCCTGATCGCCATGCTGATCGTCGTGCTGAACCTCGTCAACACCCTGGGCGGGTTTCAGCTGGACACGCTCATCGAATCGACCGCCATTCAGCAGGTGGCCCCCTCGGCGGCGGCCACGCGGGAGCTGACCGCGCAGGAGACCGCACAGGTGGAAACAGCGGTCAGGGTCATGTCCGGCACCGTGCAGACGTCGGTCAACGTCCTGGGGCTCCTGTTCCAGATGTTCCTGGTCTCGAGGCTCTTCAAGTACCTCGGCGTTCGCGGGGCCCTGTTCGTGCTGCCTCTCATCGCCATGGGAGGCTACGCCCTCATCGCCGTTGCCCCGGTGTTCGGCATCGTCCGGTTCACGAAGGTGCTGGAGAACAGCACGGACTATTCGCTCCAGAACACGGCCCGCCACGCGCTGTTCCTGCCAACGAGCCGCGAGGCCAAGTACAAAGCCAAGCAGGCGATCGACGGCTTCTTCTGGCGGGCAGGCGACCTGCTGCAGGCGGTGGTCGTCTTCGCGGGCACGTCGCTCGCGTTCAGCATCAGGCACTTCGCCGCGCTCAACGTGGTCTTCGTGGGCGTGTGGCTGATGATCGTGGTGCTGCTCTCGCGCGAGTACCGGAAGCTGGTGCCGACTGACGCCCTGAAGGAAGCGGCGTGAACGCCTGGCGACCGGTCGGCTGCTCGGCGGCAGTCGTACTCTCCGTGCTGTGTGGTGCGGCAGCGGGTCAGGAGACGCGTGCGGAGCTGATCGCAGAGGAACAGGCTGACAAGGCCACGCGGCTCCGCCCGTACGAGCCGAGCGTGGCGGAGCGTGTGGTGACCCGCGCCGGGCGCACGATGATCGAGACACCGGGCGGCTTCTTTCCCGCGTTCGGCAGCGTCTACGCCGGCGGTGGCCTGGCCCTCGGCGGCGGCTATCGCCAGTACTACGGCGACCGCACGTTCTGGGACGTAAAGGGCCTGTTCTCGATCCGCTCGTACAAGCTCGCGGAGATGACCACGAGCTCGCCGGGGCATCTTCAGGACCGCCTCGACTTGTATGCCAGGGCCGGATGGCGCGACGCGACCGAGGTGGCCTTCTACGGCACTGGGATTGACAGCCCTGAAGACGGCCGCGCCAACTTCCGGCTGAAGGAGAGCTACCTGACCGCAGGCGCGCGACTGCGACCGGTCCAGTGGGTCGTGCTGGGCGCGGAGGCCTCGTATCAGAGCTTCAACACCGGTGACGGCGCCGGCATCGCTCCCTCCATCGAGCAGGTGTTCACGCCGCTGACGGCCCCGGGACTCGGCGCAAGCCCCACGTACGTCCACCTGTCAGCATCCGGTGGAATCGACTGGCGGCCCGCGGCCGGTTACGCGCGCCGGGGAGGCCTCTACGAGCTCTCGTACCACAAGTACGCCGACCGCGGCGAAGCGCACGGCTTCGATCGCATCGACGCCCAACTGGTGCAGCACATTCCGCTGCTGCGCGAGAACTGGGTGCTCTCGTTCCGGGGACAGGTGCAGACAACGCTGGACGAGGCCGACGTGGTTCCGTACTTCATGATGCCGTCGCTCGGCAGCGGGAGCACGCTGAGGGCCTACAGCAGCTGGCGGTACCACGACAGACACAGCCTGCTCATGTCGGGGGAATGGCGATGGATCGTCAATCGCCTGGGCTTCGACATGGCGCTGTTCTACGACACGGGTAAGGTCGCGAGCAGGCGGGGCGACCTTGATCTGAAGGGTTTGAAGAGCAACGTCGGCATTGGCGCGAGGTTCCATAGCCCCGCCGCGACGGCGCTCAGAATCGAGCTGGCGTTTGGCGAGGAAGGGCCGCGCCTGGTGTTCGCTGGCGGCGCGGCGTTCTAGCGCAGCGGGCGGCGATCAGCTTTCGGCGATCAGCTTTCAGCTGCGGAGACGGGAAATGTTCACCAGGCGCACTCGCGCGGGCCTGCTGGCCGCATCCGTGGCGGTCATCGTCGCCGCCGTCTCCACCTCGACCGCGGGACGCAAGTTCTACGACGATGACCCGATCGCAAGGGAGCCCGAGACGCAGGACGCCTCGGGTGTGCAGGAGCGGGACATCGACCTGTTCTTTGACCTCGCCCTGAACCTGTTCGCACGCCCCGGTGACGGGGCCGTCGACGTCCGCGCCCAGAACATCAATACCCTCGACGAAGTTCCCGACTCGAGCTGGTTCACCAACCGGATAGGCACCCGCGAGGTGTCCATTGAGGAGGCGGTCCGTGGGCCCCTCAACGGCCCCGGGCCTGCTGCCGGACCGCTGACGATCATCCGGCCGAAGGAGGCTGGAATGGCGCCGGGCTTCACCATGCGGGATGCCCAGGGCGAAACCTGGTTCGTGTCCTTCGACGCACGAGGCCACCCGGAAGCGGCAACAGGCGCCATCCTCGTCGCGAACAAGATCTTCTGGACCCTGGGCTACTGGCAGGTCGAGAACCACCTCACCAGCATCCGCCCCGATCAGATCGTCATCGGCGAGTCGGCGCGAGTCAGACCGCCCTCAGGCGTCCGCCGCCGGATGACCCGCAGCGACCTGGACCAGATTCTGCGGCGAGCGCACCGGAGCGCGGACGGATCGTATCGCGCCGTGGCCGCCCGCGCGGTCCCGGGGCGAACGCTCCAGGGGTTCTTCTATTACGGCACCCGATCGGACGACCCGAACGATGTCGTGCCGCACGAGCATCGCCGGGAGCTGCGGGCGCTCAAGGTGTTCGGCGCCTGGACCAACCTCGTCGACATGAAAGCGGGCAACACGCTCGATACGCTCATCACCGAGAACGGCCGCGGCATCGTACGGCATTACCTCCAGGATGTGGGCTCGACGTTTGGCACGGGTGCGCTCGGGCCGCTCGACTTCGACGAGGGATGGGAGCACCTGTACGAGGGCGACCTGGCGCTGAGAAGGCTCGTGACTTTCGGCTTTCTCGTGCGGCCCTGGCAGAGGGTTTCCTACGCCGACCACAGAGCCATCGGACGCTTCGAGGCCGATGCCTTCGACCCGCTGACGTGGAAGCCGCGCGTGCCGACGGCTGCGTTTCTCCGCGCGAGGATGGACGATACGTTCTGGGCGGCGCAGCGCGTGATGGCATTCAGCGAC
>CAZCEL010000152.1:0-9536 GCA_964497175.1 uncultured Bifidobacteriaceae bacterium | reverse complement strand
AGCACTCGGAAGTCATCGTCGACACGGTGTTCAAGAGCATCATCGACGCGCTGCACCGCGGCGAGAAGATCGAGCTGCGCGGGTTCGGGAGCTTCCGGCTCCGCAAGCGGGAGCCGCGCAAGGGCCGCAACCCCAAGACCGGGGACAAAGTCGATGTGCCGCCGAAGAAGGTTCCGTACTTCAAGCCAGGCAAGGAGCTGAAGGATCTCATCAACCGCGAGCCCGATCCAGGCGTGGCGCCGGACCTCATTTGATCCTGATCGCCATTTCGCTGGTAACCCGGTCAGGGGTCGGCTGGACGTCTCGCAGATGACCCTGATCGCACGGCCACCTGCTCAGTTGACCCCATGATGGATCGCCTGTGGTCTCCCTGGAGGCTGCCGTACGTGACCGGCGCGCACCCGGTCGACGGGTGCATCTTGTGCCGGGCCGCCGCGCCGGCCCGGGACCCGGCCGAGAACGCGCTCGTCCTCATCCGGGGCCGCGTGTCGTACGTGATCCTGAACCTCTACCCGTATACCAACGGTCATCTGATGGTCGTGCCGAACCGCCATGTGGCGTCGCTCTCGGGTCTCGACGAGGGCGAGCTGCAGGAGCTCATGCAGTTTACGCGGGACGGTGAGGTGGCCCTGGCCGAGGTGTACCAGGCTCAGGGGATCAACGTGGGTATTAACCTTGGCCGTGCCGCCGGCGCGGGCGTCCTCGATCACGTCCACATCCACCTCGTGCCCCGATGGGTCGGCGACACCAACTTCATGTCCGTCGTCGGCGACACGCGCGTGTTGCCCGAGGATTTGGGCGCGACGGCCGAGCGACTGCGCCCCGCGTTCGAGCGTCTGCGCGACGATCGATGACACCCGAGCCCACCGCTCAGCAGATCGCGTTCAGGCAGTCGATTGAGGAATTTGCGCGCGATGTCGTCGCGCCGAGGGCCGCCGGGATCGATCGAAGCGGCGAGTTTCCGCTCGACGTGATGAAAGCGGCCGCGCGCCTGGGCCTGTTCGGCATCACCGTCCCGAAGGCGTGGGGCGGGCTGGGACTCGACGCGGTCAGCTACGTGCTGGCGATTGAGGCGCTGGCCCGGTCGAGCGCCACCGTGGCCGTCTCGCTCGTCGCTCACAATTCGCTGGTGGCGGAGCTGGTGGCGCACAAAGGGCGGACCGCCCAGAAGGACCTGTGGCTGCCTGCGCTGGCGGCCGGCAGCGCGATCGGCGCCTTCGCACTGTCGGAGCCCGACGCGGGAACCGACGCGGCCGCGCTGCAGACGAGAGCCACACGAATCGCGGGCGGCTACCGGCTGTCGGGACGGAAGACATGGGTGGCGAATGCGGACGCGGCATCGCTCGTCGTGGTGTTCGCGCGAACGCGTCCGGAGCTGCGCGGGCAGGGCATTACGGCGTTTCTCGTGCCGATGAGTACGCCTGGCATCGCCCGCACGGCTCGGCGCGACTCGCTCGGTGTCCGCGGGCTGGGATGCATGGATCTGCAACTGGACTGCGAGGTCGAGGATGCCGTCGTCCTCGGGTCTGTGGACCAGGGGCTGCCCGCGGCTCTGTGGGCGCTCGACGGTGGCCGCATCGGCATTGCCGCGCAGGCCCTGGGCATCGGCGAGGCGGCGCTGGCCGAGGCGATCGCGTTTGCCAGAACGCGTGAGACCTTCGGGCGGAGGATTGCCGAGTATCAGGCGGTGCAGTGGATGATCGCCGACGCAGCCACCGATCTCGAAGCTGCACGCATGTTGACCTGGAAAGCGGCCGATGCGAGGGATCGACAACACCAGGTCACGCTCGAAGCCTCGATGGCCAAGCTGGCCGCGTCGGAGGCGGCGCACAAGGCCGCCGACAAGGCGATGCAGATACTCGCGTCGGAGGGCTACAGGGCCGGTTCGACCGTCGAGCGGCTGTTCCGCGACGCGAGAGCGACGGAAATCTACCAGGGGACCTCGGAGGCCCAGCGGATGATCATCGCGACGAGAGTGCTGGCCACCGGGTGACTTCGAGCGATCAGCGGTCAGCTGTCAGCTCTCAGCCTGTCTATCGCGCTGAAGGCTGACTGCTGATCGCTCACCTGTGACCGCTCGTCACATGCATGTTCAATCCGGCCGTCGGCCGCGGCGGGGCTGAAAGCTGATCGCTGATCGCTGATCGCTGACTGCTGTTCGCTGAAGGCTGATCAGCCGAGAATCTGCTTTGCGATGGTTTGCAGCTGCAGGTTGGACGTTCCCTCGTAGATCTGGCCGATCTTCGCGTCGCGATACAGCTTCTCGACCGGATAATCCTTGACGAAGCCGTAACCGCCGAACAGATTGACCGCCAGCGAGGTGACGCGCTCGGCCATCTCCGAGGAGTGGATCTTGCACATGGCCGCCTCGGTGAGGAACCGCAGGCCGGCGTCCCGGCGGCGGGCGGCGTCGTACACCATGAGGCGCGCGGCGTGCAGATCGGTCGCGGCCCGCGCAATCTGGTGCTGCACGGCCTGGAACTCGGCAATCGGCCTGCCGAACTGCTTGCGCTCCCTGACGTACTTGATCGTGTGATCGAGCGCGGCCTGCGCCGTGCCGACCATCTGTGCACCGATGCCAATGCGCCCTTCATTCAGCGTCTCGATGGCGGTCTTGTAGCCCTGTCCCACTTCGCCAAGGACGTTGGCCGACGGCACACGACACTCCTCGAGCAGCAGTTCGCAGGTGCTGCTGGCGCGGATGCCCAGCTTGTCCTCTTTGCGGCCTACACTGAAGCCCGGAAAGCCGCGCTCGACCAGAAACGCCGTGATCCCACGGTGTCCGGCGTCGGGGTTCGCGTTCGCGAACACGATGAACAGATCGGCTTCGCTGGCGTTGGTGATCCAGAGCTTGCGGCCCGTCAGCGTCCACTCCTCGCCGCGCCGGACCGCGCGAGCCGCCATCGCGAACGCATCGCTGCCCGACCCAGCCTCCGACAGCGCGTATGAACCAACAGCGCCTGCGGCCAGCCTGGGAAGGTACCGTCGCTTCACTTCGTCGGTCGCCCACCGGAGCAGGGCGTTGACGACGAGGGTGTTCTGCACGTCGACCAAGACGCCGATCGAGGGGTCGACCCTGGACAGCGCCTCGACGGCGAGCACGGAATGGACGAACGTGCCGCCCGCCCCCCCGTGGGACTCCGGGATTTCGATGGCCATCACCCCGAGCGCGAACAACTGGTCGATCAGGTGCTGCGGGATCTTGGCCTGCTCGTCCATCTCGCGGACGAGCGGACGTATCTCCCGGTCCGCGAATGCGTACACGCTGTCACGGAACAGCCGTTCGTCGTCGGACAGGACCGATGGGGGGGGAGCGGTTTCCGAGGCTCGCGGCGTCATGTGAGCAGATATTAATCCCGAACCGCGATGGATTGGCGCAGGCGTCGACGGGTTAAGATAGTGCCATGTCGCGCCCGTCCGACCGACGCCGCAGGCTGCTGCTGCTCGCGATGATCGTTGCGGCGGCCACCATGAGCGGGGCGGCCCTCCAGCAGCAGCCGGCGCCACCACCTCCTCCGGCGCAGGGAGGACAGCCTGCAGCAGCCACGGATCCCGACACACAGCAGCCGGTCTTTCGCGCCGGCATCAACTTCGTTCGAGTCGACGTCATCGTGACCGACCGCAGCGGAAACCCGATCAACGACTTGAGGCCCCAAGACTTCGAGATCACCGAGGAGGGCAGGCCGCAGAAGGTCGAGACCTTCAAGCTCATCGCGCTCGACGGCGGCCTTGTCCCGGGCCCCGAGGGTCCGCCGCGGCAGATCCGCACCGACACGGACGAGGAGGACGAGGCCGCTCGCGACGATGTGCGGCTGTTTGCCATCTTCCTTGACGATTATCACGTCCGCCGCGAGACGAGCATGTCCGCCCGAGAGCAGATCGCGCGGTTCATCGAGACCCAGCTCGGGCCGTCCGACATGGTGGGCGTCATGTACCCGCTGCAGCCAACCGCGACCGTGCGCATGACGCGGAATCATGCCGCCGTCGTGAAAGGCGTCCGGCAATTCCTCGGCCGGAAGTACGACTACACCCCGCAGAACGCCATCGAGGAGCGCTACGTCTACAACTACCCGACCGAGCTGGTCGAGCGCATCCGCAACCAGGTGTCGATGACGGCCATTCGAGCGCTGATCATGCGCCTGGGGGCGCTCAAGGAGGGCCGCAAGGCGCTGATCCTCGTGAGCGAGGGCTACTCGAACATCCTGCCGCCTCAGTTGCGGGACGCCATCGCCGGCCAGTCGGGCCTGGGCAACCCGGCGCGCGACGATCCCAATGCGGGGTTGAACAGCCCGATCGAGGATCGCGCGGCGTTCGCGGCGAGCATGGACATGGAGGAGGAGCTTCGAGAGATCTACGACACTGCCAACCGGTACAACACGGCGATCTACACCGTCGATCCGCGCGGCCTCGCGCCCTACGAGTTCGGCGTCGACCAGAACGTCGGCTTTCAGATCGACCGGAACTATCTCAACGCGTCACTCGACACGCTGCGGACGCTCGCCGCCGAAACCGACGGGCGCGCCATCGTCAACAGAAACGATCTGTCCATCGGCATGAAGCAGATCGTGCGCGATACGAGCGCGTACTACCTGCTCGGGTACAACTCGACCAACGCCCGGACTGACGGGAAGTTTCATGAGATCAAGGTTCGTGTCAGGCGTCCGGGCGTTCAGGTTCGGGCCCGCAAGGGCTACTGGGCGTACACGGCCGCCGACGCGGCGCGGGCGACCGCGCCGCCGAAGCCCGAGCCGCCCAAAGCGATCGAGTCGGCGCTGGCGGCGATCGCGCAGTCGTCGCGTGGTGCCCGGGTCGTTCGTACGTGGATCGGAACCGAGCGCGGGACGAACGGCCGCACGAAGGTGACGTTCGTCTGGGAACCGCTTCCGCGGGTGCCCGGCCAGTCTCCGGGCCAGTCTGATCAGCCCGCGCGCGTGTCCTTGACGGCCGCAGGGCCCGACGGATCGCCGTACTTCCGCGGCCGGGTGCCGTCGCAGGCTGCGCTGGTGCCCACGGGGCCGACGCGAATCAGCTTCGAGGCGCAGCCGGGTAAGCTCGAGCTGCGCATGTCGGTCGAGGGCACCTCGGCCGAAGTGCTCGATTCGGAAGTGCGCGAGATCGTCGTGCCCGATCTGTCGTCGACGCGGACGGCGCTGGGCACGCCGGAGGTCTACCGTGCGCGCACACTCCGTGAGCTCCAGCAGCTGAAGGCCGACCGCCTGGCCGCGCCGGTGGCTGCCCGGGAGTTCAGTCGCACCGATCGCGTCTTCCTTCGTGTCCCGGCCTACGGCCCGGGCGACGGGACGCCGAAGCTCACGGCCACGCTCCTCAACCGGGCCGGCCAGGCGTTCCGGGACCTCCCGGTGGCGGTCAGTGCGCCGCCCGCGGTTTCTGAAATCGATCTGACATTGGCTTCGCTGCCGCCGGGAGAGTACCTGATCGAGATCACGGCAAGCGGCGAGGGCGGCGATGTCAAGGAGTTGGTCGGCTTCCGGATTACTGGCTGATCCATGCGGTGCGTTGCCCCCGGCCGTCGCGCCCTGCCAGCCGGGCGCATCGTTGGCATCGGTGCGATGGGCCGGCTTCACCACGGGCTGGTCGTTCTTGCCGCGCTGGCGGCCGGGGGGTGGCAGCCCCCCGAGCGTCTCCCGGCCGAAGCGGTCACCATCGACGTTGTCGCATTGGACCCGACAGGTCGCGTGATGGAGAACCTCGGCGCGAATGATTTCGTTGTGACCGAAGGCGGGATACCGCAGTCGCTCGAAGCGGTTCGGCTCGTAAGGCTGCCGGCCGCGAGACCGCCCGCTCCATCACCATCCCGGTCGACCGCGGCCGAAGAAGTCTCAGCCTCCGATGACGGGCGTGACGCCAGCCGGTTGATCGCCATCTATCTCGACGAGTACCACGTTACGGCCGGAGTGAACGCCGATCGTGTGCGGAAGGAGCTGCTCGAGTTCGTGCGCGCGGTTCTCGATCCGGGCGACCTCCTCGTGGTCCTGAAGCCGCTCGATCCGCTGGTGAGCATCCGGCTCAGTCGCGACCGTGCCTCGGCTCTCCGGGCGATCGACAGCTTCGATCCTCGCCGTGGAGACTACGCGGCGCGGTCCGCGTTCGAGGCGGAATTCATCGCCGCCCGGCCGGAGCGGATCGAAGCGGCGAGGTCGCAGATTGCCGTGTCGGCGGTGAATGCGCTGGCGACACACCTCGGCACGCTCGGCTCCGGACGGAAGACGCTGCTTCTCGTCACTGAGGGGATCGGTGCGGGTCCGCGGCGGCGGGGCGATGAGCCGCTGCCGACGATTCAAACCGTCGTTCGCGCGGCGAACCGGGCTCGTGTGTCCATCTATCCGATCGATCCCTCGCTCGCCTCAGCCTCCCCTTCGCCTGGCCCGCCGCCGGCAGACACGCGCGCCGCGGATCGTCGAGCTGCGGACGCTCAAGCGCTGGAGGAGCTGGCGAAGGACACGGGGGGCGCCCTGATAACGAATCCGGGCGAGGGACTGTCTCGAGCGCTGGCCGAGTCGAGCACCTACTACCTGTTGACGTTCACCTCGCCGACACTTCGACGCGACGGCCGATTCCACCCAGTCAGCGTGCGCGCGGCCAACCCGAAGTTGAGCATCCGCGCGCGCAGCGGGTACGTGGCGCGGGCGCCTGTCGAGGTCGCGGCGACACCCGGGTCGCGGAGGGAACCCGCAATACCGCCGCTGACGCTCCGGGCCAGCCGGCTGATCAGGCCCTGGTTCGGCACGGCACGAGGGTCCGACGGTCGAACCCGCATCACGTTCGTGTGGGAGCCGGCGCCTCAGGTGGCGGGCGAGCGCGGCCGCGAGGCGCCGTCGCGGGTGTCGCTCAGCGTCTTCGACGGCGGCGGCAAGCGCCTGTTCGAGGGGGCAATCCGGCCGGTTGGTGCCAGCCTGTTTGGTGCGACCGAGGACACGCGCGCCGTCTTCGAGTCAGCGCCTGGCCGCCTCAGGGTTGAGATGTCGATCCAGGACGCTGCGTCGCGCAGGCTCGACAGCGACGTCCGGGAGCTCATGGTCGGCCGGTTCCCAGGTCCTGTCGCCTTTGGCACCGTCCAGGTCTTTCGCGCCCGGAGCGCACGGGAGGTCCGTGTCATCACCGATGACGCCAATCCCGTTCCGGTTGCCTCGCGACAGTTCAGCCGAACCGATCGCCTGATCCTGCGCCTGCCGGTGTACGTGTCGGGCGCTGCGTCGCCGCCGGCGGTATCGGCTCGCCTCGTCAGCGGCTTCGGATCGACGATGCGCGAGCTGCGAGTCGATCGGGCGCTGGGGACCGACACGCATCAGATCGAGGTGTCGTTGGCAGGGCTGGCTTCCGGTGATTACGCGGTCGATCTGAGGGCGAAGCATCCCGCCGGCACGGCGCGGGACATCGTCGCGTTTCGCGTCACGCCATGACTCGACTGTTCGAACGCGTGGGAAGTATTTCGAACCTCGGTTTTCCTCGCACCCCTTTCTTGCGGGCCAAGTGCCGAATCGCCCGATGGCGAGACGCCTGCTGAAGGCCGCCCTGGTTGCGGGTGGGTTCGTGGGATTGCTCGTCAGCACCGAGCGGCGCATCGCTGGGGCGTGTTCGCAAGGAATTGTGATGTCACCGCTCGGCAATGCCGCCGCGCAGTGGACGTCCCTGTCCGGCGACGGGCGGTATCTCGCCTTTGGGTCCTATGCCAGTGATCTGGTGCCGGGGCACATCGATTTCCAGTTATACGTGTTCGATCGGCAGGCGTGCACTTTCGAACGAGTCTCGGTGAACTCGGCCGGGGAGCAGTCGAGCGGCGGCCGAGCGTACGGCCCTTCAATCAGCGACGACGGCCGGTACGTCGCGTTCTATTCGACGGCGGGGAACCTCGTGTCCGGCGACACGAACAATGGCTACGATGTTTTCGTGCGGGATCGACAGGCGGGCACGACCACCAGGGTGTCGGTCGATTCGAGCGGCAACGAGGCGAACGGCGACAGCACGGTGCCGGCCATTTCGGGCAACGGTCAAGTCGTCGCGTTCGTCTCGTCGGCGGCGAACCTCGTCGCTGGCGACACCAACGGCGCGACCGACATCTTCGTCCGCGACCTCGCTGCGAATACGACCACGCGCGTGTCGGTCGCCACCGGCGGGGGACAGGCCAGCGGCGGCAGCGGTACGGAAGTCACGGCGTTCTACGTCCCCTCGCTGGCGCTCTCCAACGACGGGCGGTACGTGTTCTTCTCCTCCGCCAAGGCAGACCTGGTCACGGGAGACACGAACGGGGCCAATGACGTCTTTCGTCACGATCGACAGACCGGGACGACCATTCGCGTGTCCGTGGGGTCTGGCGGCACGCAGGCAGACTCCTTCTCAATCGGCCCGGCGGCGTCGGGTGACGGGCGCTACGCGGCCTTCACGTCCAATGCCACCAACCTCGTCGCCAGCGACACCAACGGGTATTCCGACGTCTTTGTCCACGACATCACGACGGGCGTGACGACGCGGGCGTCCGTGATAGCCCATGGCGGGCAACTGTTCAATGGCTCCATCAACGCATCGATCAGCGGCGACGGCCGCTACGTCGCCTTCGAATCGGGCGAGGATCGACTCGTTCCAGACGACGAGAACGGCTTTGAGGACGTGTTCGTGCGCGATCGACAGACCGCGACAACGCGGCGCGTATCGGTGTCGGCGGGTGGAGGCGACGGCAACAGCAGTTCCACGTGGCCCAGCCTGTCCGACGATGGCACCGTCGTCGCGTACTTCTCGCTGGCGTCGAACCTGGTCCCAGACGATACGAACGGGGCCCATGATGTCTTCGTCACGTTCTGGCAAGCGCTGCCGGCCCCGGCGTCGCCCAATCGGATTACCAACGGCGACTTCAGCACGGGCCTCGCGCCCTGGACCACCTACGCGGAGCCCAATTCCGGCGACATCGTCTGGAACACCGATGGTGGCGTCCTGCAGTTCTACCGGAAGGCCGGGTCCACGCAGGCCGTCGTCCTGCAGGACACCCCCGCGTGGTTCTTGCCCAATACGCCACTCGTGGCGCGGTTCGACATCGGCAACAGTAGCGCCCTGCGCAAACGCGTCAGCGTGCTCGTCCACCAGCAGACTTTCAGGGACCTGCATGTCTGCACGTTCTGGCTGGAGCCAAATGCCCCGATGCGCACCTACACCATGCGCACCCACACAACGGCGATTCAGCGCCCACTCGAGCCGCTGAGAACGAGCATCTCCTTCTATGCGGCCACGGCTGATGGTACGGGCTTCTATCAGGTGGACAACGTCTCGCTGATGTTCGACGTGACCGGGTCCGATCTGAAGACGGAGTGTGAGGATCCAACCACCCCGGCGCCGCCGGGCGGCGCGCCGAGCGGGAACCTGGTGAGCAACGGGGACTTCAGCGGCGGCCTGCCGCCATGGGGCACGTACGGGTCACTCGTGTGGCAGATAGCAGGCGGCGTCTTCGAGTTCTACCGGCCGGCCCCTCCGCCGACTCCCGCGGGAGTCGTGCTGCAAGACACAGGGCAGGCGATGGCGGCGGGCGA
>CAZCEL010000151.1:0-9536 GCA_964497175.1 uncultured Bifidobacteriaceae bacterium | reverse complement strand
CGGCGCCGGCTTCGCTGCCCGGGGCCTTCGGCCGGCTGACCCGCTGGCACGCCCGAGGCGCTCTCGGCGGCGGTCGATGCGGGCACCTCGCGCGGCGCGAGGTGGTCTTCCCGTTCCGTTTCCGGCTTGTATACGACAACGCTTTCCAGCGCCCGGGCCCGGCGCTCGTTGAACTCGAGGCGGCTGGCCAGCGACTCGACGCGCATCTTCAGGGTCTTGACCTCGATGCCGGCGCGAGTCGTCTCGACCACGAGGTTATGCAGCACTTCGTAATGGAGCTGATTGAGCGCACGGGCCAAGGCCTCTCTGCTCGCCTCACGCTCGGCGTGCATCGCATTGAGCCGAGATTGGATATTGAGCGCCTGAATCAGCGGATTGGGGTTGAAGAACAGCTTCAGGATCGGCAGCAGCAGGCGCCGAACCCACCTGAGCGGGGCCCGCGTCGAAGCGAAGAGCGTGTGTGCCTCGAACGTGTAATTGGGCTGTTCCTCGGGTTGATAGGGCGCCTGCACCCGCTTGAACTCGTCAAGCAGATCCGAGCGGACGCCACGCGGATCCAGAAACTTCTCGAGCTTCACCGTCGCCAGCTGCCGGATCTGCTCCTCGGTGTAGTCGACGCCGCGCTTTTCGCGAATGCGGGCGCGAATCTGCTCCATGATCTGCTCGACGTTGATCGAGTCGGAGCGAATGCTGAAATCGGTCATCGTCAGAGCACAAACGGCTGGTAGATGAGGAGCACCACGGCGACGACCCACAGGGTCACGCAGACAAGCAGCGGCCGATCGTTCAGCAGCAGGTCGGTCGGACTCCCGCCGCCGTCGCGGCGGTGGACCAGGTACAAATACCGGAAGATCCCATACAGGGGAAACGGAATCGTGAGACCCAGCCACGAGGTGCCGAACTTCGCCTGCGTTTCAGGGTTGATTGTATAGAAGATGTACGCAATGAGCGTCGAGGCCGTCACCACCGCGATCATCTGGTCGAGCAAGTACGGACTGTACTCGCCGAGGATCCGGCGGTGCAGCGGCGCCTCGCCCGACAGCAGCACGAGCTCGTGGCGCCGCTTGGCCAGCCCGACGAACAGGGCCGCCAGGATGGTACACACCAGCAGCCATTGACTGATTGTGACGTCGAGCACGACGGCACCTGCCACCGCACGCAGCACGAAACCGAGGGCCAATGCCAGGACGTCGACGATGACCACGTGCTTGAGGATCAGGGAGTAGAGCCCTTGCAGCGTCAGATACCCGACGGCGACGAGCCCAAGCTCCCGGTCGAGCGCGAAGGCACCCGCAAGAGCGAGCGACGCGATGACCACAACCGCACCCAGGGCCACCGGGACCGGCAGCAGTCCCGCCGCTATCGGGCGCAGGCTCTTGCTGGGATGCGTCCGATCGCCCTCACGATCCATTACGTCGTTGACGAGATACACGACGCCGGACAGCGCACAGAGAATCACGAAGGCTTCAGATGCGGCAAGGACGGCGGACAGGTCGAAGAGCTTGAGGGCGAAGACAAGGGCCGCGAACACCAGCAGGTTCTTCGTCCACTGCTCTGGTCGCAGAGAAGCAACGAGACCGGTTGCCAGCAGACCTGCCCCGCGTGCGCGCGCCGGCCTGTCGGCGGCATCGGCAACCGCCAGATTGGGAAGCGTGTTGCGGGCCCGGGACACGAACCTCTCAGCCCGTGGTGAAACCGGCGCGTGGCACCGGCGGCTAGTGTCCCGACCGCGTGGTTCGTTGCATAAGTCCCGGAGCGCGGCGACCGGATCGCCAGGCGCGAAGAGCGAGCTTATTGGGCATAAGAGAGCGATGAGCAACGCCGCGAGGCGGGATGCCCCGCCCGGGAATCATGTAACGAACCACGCGGTCGGGACACTAGACCTTGGCCGACGCCGAGAAGCTCCCGATGGCTTCGCTTTCCGAGTCGAAGGTTTCGAACACGGTCAGCAGCTTCGTGATCGACAGGAGATCGGTAATCCGCTTGGTCAGATTCAGGAGCTTGAGGCTTCCCCCCTCGCGCTTGACGGTCGCGTACGTGCGGACCACCTCGCCAAGCCCTGCGCTGTCGATGTAGGGGACTTCAGCAAGGTTGAGCACGACCTTTCGAACGCCCTGGTTAATGAGGCTGTTGACCTTGTCCTTGAGGAGCTCGTCGCCTTCGCCCAGCGTAATCCGGCCCTTCAGGTCCAGCACCATCACATCGCCAACAGTCCGTTCCTCGATCTGCATGAAAACGCTCCAGATGAAATGCGCGCGAATCGGACACTACAGGCCTCCGGCACCCGCGAACTTCCGGGCCTGAAAGCACTCCTTGCAGAACACCGGACGCCCTTGCGTGGGCTTGAAGGGCACGGTGGTTTCCTTCCCGCAAGCCGAACAGGTCGTGACCGTCTCGACCCGTTCGCGCGCGACCGAACCGCCGGCGGGCCGGCTTGCCCGCTTGGCCTTGCAAGCCCGGCACCGCTTGGGCTCGTTCTTGAAGTTCTTGTCGGCAAAGAACTGCTGCTCCCCCGCCGTCCAGACGAACTCCGCGCCGCAGTCCACGCACGTGAGTATTCTGTCCTGGAACTCCATCGGTCGCTCCCTGGTCGGGGTCCCTCTACTCCAGCTCTCGCCGAAGCTTCTTTCGATTGCGCTTGCGGGCCAGCGCCTGCTTGGCCCGACGCTTGTCGCCAGGCTTCAAATAGAACGAGTGTTTCTTGATATCCTTGATGATGTCTTCCTGCTGCACTTTGCGCTTGAACCGGCGGAGCGCGCTCTCGATGGATTCGCCCTCCTGAATTTTCACTTCAGCCACGAACAATCACACCCCTTCTAGTGGCCGTTCCTCGGATTTCAGTTGACGTAAATGTGCTAGCCTAGCACAGGGCAGGCGGATTCTAGGCGCAAAGCCCATCCAGGTCAACGGAATAGTCCCTGCTTCGCCACGCCTGCGCAGGGCCGGCTATCCATCAGTAAATTGCTGATTCAATGAAGCTTATGGTGGTCGGTGGGGGGGCACGCGAACATGCCCTTACAGCACGCCTCGCCGCCGATCCCGGCGTCGAGGAAATTCTGTGTGTTCCCGGCAACCCCGGCATCGCGGCGATTGCTCGCACGATCGCCGCCGATTCAACCAGCCCCGACCAGCTGCTGGCCCTCGCGGTGCGCGAGCACGCGGACTTGACGGTCGTGGGCCCGGAAGTGCCGTTGAGCCTCGGGGTAGCCGATCGGTTTGCCGCCGCCTCGCGCCTGCTGGTTGGGCCCTCGGCCGCGGCGGCCCGCCTCGAGACGAGCAAGGCGTTCGCCAAGAGCTTCATGGCGCGCCACGGCATTCCCACCGCACGGTTTCAAACGTGTGAGACGGCCTCGGACGCGAACCGGTGCATCGCAACCGGCGAGTTCGGGCTGCCGGTTGTTCTCAAGGCGGACGGTCTGGCTGCCGGCAAGGGTGTCGTCGTGGCGTCCACGCGCATTGAAGCCGAGGCAGCCATCGACGCCGCGATGAGCCAGCGGCGCTTTGGTGAGGCCGGCGCACGGCTCGTCGTGGAGGAATGCCTGTCGGGACCCGAGGTCTCGTTCTTCGTCATCAGCGACGGGAGAAGTGCCCTGCCGATTGGCTCCGCGCAGGATCACAAACGGATCTTCGACGGCGACCGCGGTCCGAACACAGGTGGCATGGGTGCATTCGCTCCCAGCCCGCTCGTCGACGAGGCTCTGCAGGGGTACGTGATGCGTGCGATCGTGGAGCCTGTCATTCACGGCATGTCGGCCGAGGGGAGCCCGTTTTCTGGCTTTCTGTACGTCGGCCTGATGCTGACGGCTGAGGGGCCGAAGGTGATCGAGTTCAACGTCCGCCTCGGCGACCCGGAGGCTCAGGTGATTCTGTCCCTGATTGATGAGCCGCTCGTCCCGCTGCTCGTGGGCGCGGCCCGCGGAGCGCTTCGGAGGACCGCCTGCCGCCAATCGTCGGACAAGCTCGTTGGTGTCGTCCTGGCATCGCGGGGTTATCCCGAGACGTCCGACTCGGGGAAGGTGATCACAGGAATCAACGCCGCGGAGGCAGAGACGGGCGTTGCCGTTTACCACGCAGGAACCGCGAGGGTGGCCGGGCAGCTGACGACTGCCGGCGGCCGCGTGCTGACGGTCGTCGGCAGGGGCGGTTCGTTTGCCGAGGCCGCCGCGCGCGCGTACGCGGGTGTGTCGCACATTGCATTCGACGGGATGCAGTATCGGCGGGATATCGGCAGAAGGGCCCTCGACGTGCCCGCCGAGTCCCGCGCTCGGATTCCCTGATGCACGGCGTGAAGTACTCGGTCATCACGTTCGGCTGCCGGGTGAACCAGGCCGACTCGCTCGGTTTCGAGGAACAGCTGCTCGCGCTCGGCGCTCGACCGGCCGAGCCGCAGGCCGCCGATCTGATAGTGGTCAACACGTGCTCGGTGACCGCCAGCGCGGACCAGGGCGCACGACAGACGATCCGCCGCATCGCCCGCACCAATCCCGGCGCGCGAATCGTGGTGACGGGTTGCTACGCGACACGCCGGCCCGAGGAGGTGCTCGGCCTGGCCGGGATCGATCGCATCGCCGGAAATGACGCCAAGCCCGAACTGATCCAGCTTGTCGTGCGAGACTGGGAGCGCGATCGGACTCGGCATGAGAACGACATCACGACAGCCGATCGCTTTGGCGACGGACTGGGAAGCTGCGGCGCCCGAATGGAGCCGGGAGTGTCGGGCCGCACGGCCTTCACGCTCAGTGTTCAGACCGGTTGCGCCGAGCCGTGCTCGTACTGCGTCATCCCGGCGACTCGGGGTCGGCCGAGGAGCGTGCCCGTCGAGGCGGTGCTGAACGACACCGGGCGCGCGATGGCGGCGGGGTTCAAGGAGATTGTGCTGAGCGGTGTGCATCTTGGCTCGTACGGCCGGGATCTGGACCGCCCGTCGACGCTCGCGGAACTGTTGCACGCGCTGGCGGCGCAGACCGGCTGCAATCAGCCTCTGCCCTCGGGTCACGCGTCCCTTCCTCCGGCGTGGTTTCGCATCAGCTCGCTCGAGCCGATGGATTGCACTCAAGAGGTGGTGACCCTGGTATCCGGGCACAAATGCTTTGCCCCGCACTTTCACCTCCCGCTCCAGCACGCAGCCGACGGGCTCCTCTCGATGATGCGGAGGCCGTACACGATTGCTGAATATTCGGCACTCGTAGACCGGATCCGCGCAGTGATACCCGGGGCGTCGATCGGGACCGATGTCATCGCAGGCTTCCCGGGCGAGACCGACGAGGATTTCGAAGAGCTTGCATCGTACCTGCAGCGGTCGCCGCTGACACACGTGCACGTGTTCCCCTATTCGGACCGTCCAGGAACAGCGGCGTCAATGATGCCGGGGAAGGTGCCAGGCGCGGTCATCCGGGATCGTGCCCGCCAGCTTCGAGACGTTGGCGCCACGTTAGCCAGTCGGTTTCGTCAGTCCCAAATCGGCGCCGTGCACCGGGCCCTGACGCTCGAAGACGGATCGCTCGCCGTGACAGGCAACTATCTGAAGGTGCGCATTCCCCCTGGCCGCGCCAGGAACGAGTGGGTCCAGCTGAAACTGGCTGGAGACGCAGAGGGACTGCGGGGAGAGGCCTGCGATTCGCGAATTGGATGAGCGAGTCCGACCAGAGGGCCCTACCCGATTCGGAGGGCCAGCCGCTGTGCCGGAGATCGCCGCTGTCCCTCCACGATCAACTGGCCGCAGGCGGCCCGGATATCGGCCCCCCGGCTCTTGCGCACCGAGACAGTGACGCCTCGGCGAGCGAGCACTCCCGCGAACCGATCGATGGCCTCTGCCGACGGTCGGTCGAACGGAATGCCAGCCGCCGGGTTCAGCGGGATGACGTTGACCTTCGACTGCAGGCCCGAGAGGAGATCTGCCAGGCAGCCGGCGTCTTCCGCTCGGTCGTTCACGCCAGCGAGCAGGACATACTCGAACGTGATACGGCTGCGCTTGCGAACGGGGAATCGTCTGCAGGAGGCAATGATGTCGGCCAGAGGGTACTTTCTGGCGGGTGGGACGAGCTTCTCTCGCAGCTCGTCGGTCGGAGCATGGAGGGAGACCGCCAGGTTGGGCATGAGCGGCTCGCGCGCGAGACGATCGAGCGCGGCCGGCAAGCCTACCGTCGAGAGTGTGATTCTCCGCGCCCTCACGCCCAACCCGTGCTCGTCGGTCAGGATCCGCAGTGCCTTCATCGTTTCGTCGTAGTTGTGAAGCGGCTCGCCCATGCCCATCAACACAACGTTGTACGCCCGGTTGCCGAGATCGACCAGGCCCTTCAGCACACGGACCTGACCCACGATTTCGCCGGCCGACAGGTGTCGGACCAGACCCATCCTGCCCGTGAGGCAGAAACCGCAGGCCATCGCACAACCGACCTGCGTCGAAATGCAGAAGGTCATGGCCGGCGTGTCGGGGATGAACACCGACTCGATTTCCCGGCCGTCGTTGAGCCGCAGCAGAAACTTCCTGGTGCCGTCGGCCGACTCCTCGGTGGCCACGACCGACGGCGTGGACACGGTGAACGAACCCGCCAGCGTTGCGCGAAGCGCCTGTGGCAGGTCGGTCATCAACCCAGCGTCCACGACGCCGCGCTTGTAAATCCAGGCGAACAGCTGACGGGCGCGGAAGGCTTCATGGCCATGCGCGGCGAGCGCAGCTTCGACCGCGACCCGCTCCATCTCGGCGAGATCGGTGTCCTGCCCTCTCCTGACGGTGATATCTGTCACATCAGCAATCACTTGTCCCAACTCTTGATCTTAGCGCGAGCGGAGCGCCGCAAGGCCGTCTTGCCCAATGGGCGTCGCGCGTGCTATAGTGTTTCCGGGCTGGTAATCCCTTCTGTTTCAACGCTTTGCGGCAAGCTGAACCAGCCTCAGGATCGGCCGGCGCGTCGTTCCCGCTGCGAGCATTCACCTTGTCGAATTCAGCGATCGTCAGAGACGTGCTCGATAACGGCCTCCGCGTTCTGACCGAACGGATGACGCAGGTCCGTTCGATCAGCATCGGCGTCTGGCTCACCAGGGGCTCCCGGCACGAGCCGGTCGAGCAGGGCGGGATCGCACATTTCGTCGAACACATGCTCTTCAAGGGCACGGGCACGCGGACGGCCGAGGATATCGCGCAGGCGATCGATTCGATCGGGGGCCAGCTCGACGCATTCACCGCCAAGGAATACGCAAGCTACTACATCAAGGTGCTGGATGAGCACCTGCCGCTCGCCCTCGACATTCTGTCCGACATCGTGCTCAACCCTGCCTTCAGTCCCGCCGATGTCGAGCGAGAGAAGAAAGTCGTGATCGAAGAGATCAAGATGGTCGAGGACACGCCCGACGATCTGGTGCATGAGATCTTCACACAGGGATTCTGGGAGGATCATCCGCTTGGTCGTCCCATTCTCGGCACGCGCGAGACGGTCGAATCGTTCACGCCGGACCGGCTGCGGGAGTACTTCCGGGGCGCCTACACGCCGCCGAATCTCATCGTGTCCGCAGTGGGCAACCTGGAGCATGCACGGGTGCGCGATCTGGTGGCCGAGAAGTTCGGCTCCATCACATCTGGTGGCGACCTGGTCGACGAAGAGGCGCCGACGGTCGTGCCGAAGATCCAGATCCGCAGCAAGGAGCTTGAGCAGAGCCACCTGTGCCTCGGGGCAAGCAGCTACCCGCAGAACCACGAGGACCGCTATTCAAGCTATCTGTTGAACACTCTGCTTGGTGGCTCTATGAGCTCGCGGCTCTTTCAGAACGTGCGCGAGAAGCGCGGGCTCGCGTACGCCGTGTTCAGCGGCTTGAGCGCGTACCGCGACGCCGGGTCGTTCACGGTGTACGCGGGTTGCGCGAACGAGGCGGTCGGCGAGGTCATCGACCTCATCGTCGAGGAACTGCGGAACGTCCGACAGAGCACTGTGCCCGACGCGGAGTTGCAGCGGGCGAAGGACCACCTGAAGGGCAGCCTCATGCTGAGTCTCGAGAACACGGCCAGCCGCATGTCTCACCTCGCACGACAAGAAATCTACTTCGACCGGCAATTCGGCCTCGATGAGACGCTGCAGGGTATTGAACGAGTGACGGTCGACGAGGTCCGGCGGGTGGCGACGGATCTCTTCAGGATCGGCTCGCTGGCCGCGACCGTGCTCGGGAACGTCAACGGCCTGCAGATTCCCCGCAGCCGTCTGGAGTTGGATTGAAGCTATCCTTTCTTCCATGATTGCGCGCTACACCCACCCGGAGATGGGCGACATCTGGAGCGACGAGCGTCGCTACCGGACGTGGCTGGAAGTCGAGCTTGCGGCGGCGGACGCAATGGCCGACGCCGGCATCGTGCCCCCCGAGGCGGCTCGTGAGCTTTGCGAGCGTGGGGGCTTCGACGTCGCACGGATCGAGGAAATCGAACGCACCACCCAGCACGACGTGATTGCGTTCACGACGGCGGTCGCCGAGCAGGTTGGTCCCGCGGCGCGCTGGCTGCATTTCGGGATGACTTCGTCGGACGTCATCGACACCGCGCAGGCACTGCAGATGCGCGAGGCCTGCGATCTGATTCTTCGCGATCTGGAGGCGTTGTCGGCCGAGGTGCGCCAGCGGGCGCTGGAGCATCGGCGGACGCCCATGATTGGCCGGACGCACGGTGTGCACGCCGAGCCGATGACGTTCGGCCTGAAACTTGCGCTCTGGCATGCCGAGCTCGCGCGGGACGCCGAGCGCATACGACGGGCGCGGTGGACCATCTCGGTCGGAAAGCTGTCCGGCGCCGTGGGCACCTTCGCGCACCTGCCTCCTTCGATTGAAGCCGACGTCTGCCGGCGGCTGGGTCTGGAGCCGGCGCCGGTGGCGTCTCAGGTGATCCAGCGGGATCGCCATGCGGAGTTGCTGGCCGCGCTGGCGATTACGGCAGCCTCGCTGGAGAAATTCGCCCTCGAGGTCCGTGGCCTCCAGAAGACCGAGATCGGAGAAGTCGAGGAGCCGTTTGGCAGAGGGCAGAAAGGGTCCTCCGCTATGCCCCACAAACGCAATCCTGTGGGGTGCGAGCAGATCGTCGGCCTGGCCAGGCTGATTCGTGGCCATTGCCACGCGGCGTTCGAGAACGTCGCGCTGTGGCACGAGCGCGACATCTCGCATTCCTCCGTGGAGCGGGTCATCCTGCCTGACAGCTTCATCGCCCTCGATCACATGCTGCGGCGCTTCACCCGTATCGTGAGGGGACTGGTCGTCCATCCCGGACGCATGCGCGAGAACCTCGATCGCTCGCGCGGCGTGGTGTTCTCGGGCAGTGTGCTGCTGGAGCTGGCCAGGCGCGGCGTTTCGCGCGAATTGGCGTACGAGTGGGTCCAGCGCAACGCAATGCGGTCTGCCGACGAGCGACTGGCCTTCAAGGACCTGCTGCTCGCCGACCCCGACGTCATGCGCGTGCTCTCGCCGGTCGATCTCGATCGCACGTTCGATCTGCAGGAACAGTTCCGGTACGTCGACGTGACTGTCTCTTATACACATCTCCGAGCCCACGAGACTAGGCATGA
>CAZCEL010000150.1:8162-9559 GCA_964497175.1 uncultured Bifidobacteriaceae bacterium | reverse complement strand
CAACTATGTCTCTACCTCTTCTTCCACCTGGCCCTCATCATCACCTGCCGCCAGCGGTCGGATGCCCACTCGTCGAGCGTCTTGTGGAACGCAAAGCTCAGACGCGAGGCCTCGGCGTACAGCATCCCCTCCATCGGCACCGGCGTGTAGGTGTACAACACGATCTCGGTGGCGGGATTGACCTCTTTGATCTCCCGGATGAAGGTAAACGTGCGGGCAAGGTCCTCGACGGGATCGGGCGGCGATCCGATCACGAACGAGAGCTCCGGGACGATGCCGTAGCTGCGCATCCGGCGTGCGAGGTCGAGCGTGAGCCGCGTCGACGCCTTCCCGCCCTTGTTCATCATCGCGAGCGAGCTGTCCGAGGCCGATTCCGCGCCCGAGAACACCATCCGCAGCCCGGATCTGGCGATCGCGCGCCACGTTCGGTCTGAGTACTGCATCAACGTGTCAACACGGCCCAGGCCCCACCAGCCGAGGCCCAGCGGCGCGATGCGCTCGGCAAACTCGGCGGCGCGCGCCTCGGAGATGAAGAAGTCCATGTCGTGCATCTGCACGCCATCGACCCCGTGCTCGGCGGCCAGCCGACCGATAACCCGCGCCATGCGTGAGGGCGACTGGGCGAGCCAGCGCCGGTTCGACATCGCCACCACCGCACAGAAGCTGCACGCAAACGGGCATCCGAACGACGAGTTGTGCGCGACCGTCCTGTGTCCCAGATAGGTGGGGTGAATGTAGTCGCTCATCGTGACGCGGCGGTACGGCAGGTCCGGCAGCTCGTCGAGCGGCGTCATCGGGCCCACGGGGTTGTGATGGATGGTGCCGTCGGCCGATTTCCACGACAGGCTGCTGACATTCGCGAGCGATCGACGGCCGGCCATCGCGTCGGTCAACTGGACGATCGGCTGTTCGCCCTGCGACCGCACGACGAAATCGACGAACGAGGAACCGAGTACCGTGTCGCTGTGCTGGGTTGGAAAGTAGCCGCCCCACACGATTGGCACCTCGGGCAGGGCCGACCTGACAGCGCGGCACACCGGCACCGCCTGGCTGAGCTGCGGACCCGGCATGACCGTCACGGCCAGCAAGGGGCGCGATCCCGGCGGCGCGTTCGACAGCCGAAGGACGATCTCCGGCAGGGGATCGGACACAAGGTTTCCGTCGACGAGACACCAGGGAATCCCGGCTCCCTGGGTGGGCGCGTCGAGGACAGCGGCAAGCGACAGCACCGACAGAGGCAGCGGCTGCTTGCCCGGTGTGGTCGACAGCGGGTTGAAGAGCACAATCACCGCGCCACCCACAGACCGAACCGGGCCGGGTGGCGACGCAGCCGAAGCCGTGCGACCTGGCGGCGCAGGCGCCAGAAGGGCGCGCCTGACGAGCGGTAGAACCGTCCC
>CAZCEL010000150.1:0-8152 GCA_964497175.1 uncultured Bifidobacteriaceae bacterium | reverse complement strand
CGGCAGCGCGATCAAGCGTGTCCAGTGTCAGGAAGCCAGGGCCCGGCCGGACCACGGTCGTGAGATTACACGCGGCCGACATCGCACGGTCCTGGTCCTCGACCATCGCCCGGCCGTCGCACTCGCTCACGAACATCGGCGAATCCATCACCACGAGCGCGCCGCCGGGTACCACCGTTCGCCGCACCTCGGTCAGCGTCGCCGAGGGGTCTGCCGCATAGTGCAACGACGCGTTCATCACCGCCACGTCGAACTGCGACGATTCGAAGGGCAGGGCGTCGAAATCGGCCTGGACCACCGGAAACATCACAGGATAGTGCCGGCATGCACCGAGCCCGTCAGCCTCATCGTCGAGGCGGTCGACCGCGACGGCCCAGTGGCCGAGGCTCGTGAGGCGGAACGACAGCCACCCATTTCCGGCCCCTACATCAAGGATGCGCGCGGGGCCCTGCCGAGTGGCAGCGAGCACCCGCGCCTGCAACCGCGCATAACTCTCGCGGCGAATCGCCCACTCCGCCGCGCCGGGCTGACCGCGATCGACCACGGGCAGACGTCGGTAGAACTCGGCCGACGTCTCGCGATGGCCGTCGCGCTGGCGGACGAGACGGTACTGCCGGGCGAACGGTTCGGCTGCGGCGGCACGCTCGGGCGTGAGAAACCTGTGGATGCCCTCTCGCAGCGGGAAGCCGGCTCCACACGCCCGGCACTGGTGCCCGCCTTCACCATCCTCCACGGCCGGGGTGCGACATTCCGGACAGGCGAAGCAGGGGCGCCACACGGTTCAACCAGCCTTCCGAAGCACGATGAGAAAGTGGTCGCCCGCCTGGCGGAGGACGGGCCAGGTTCCGACAAGGTCGTCCAGACGATGCAGCCAGGCATGCATGCTCGCGTGCCGTGTGGCAAAGCCCTCCAGGTAGGGCGGGGGTGCAAGCAGCCCAAGCGATCGCAGCGATACCCTGGTAAAGCCCGCCGTCTCGAACGCGCGGGCGAATTCTCCGGGTGTGTAGTAGCGGGTCCAGACGGTGCGGCCTTTGAGCGGCACGGGCACCGGCGCCCGCGCGAACCGCAGGCGTACGCGGGCAAGGTCACCTCGCGCGCCGTAGAGCGCCATCTCCCACGGACAGATGCGGCCGATGACCGATGCGACGAGCGCGGCGCCCGGCCGCAGCCGTTCGCCAATCTGCCGTGCGGCGTCGGCGAGATCGGGCACGCAATTGAGCGGGCCGAAGTTCGAATACGCGGCGTCGAAGGGCCCCAGGCCGAGGCGCTCGAGCTGGTGAATCCCGACGTGGTGGACCGTCACGCGATCATGCACCGACCGCAGTCTGTGACGCGCCTCCTTGACCATCTCCGGTGACCAGTCGATGGCGGTCACCCGGTATCCCTCGCGCGCCAGCGCTTCATCGTCTTCGCCCGGTCCACACCCCAGATCGAGCACATGCGATCCGCGGGGCACTACACGACCGACGCAGTCGAGCACGCGTCGCCGCATGGCGCGCAGCGCCGGGTTCTGCGCATTCGAGCGGTCGTACTCTGCTGCGACGCCGTCGAAGGCAGCCTGCGTATCGAGAAGCGCCCGCTCCCCCATCACTGCCATGGCGCGCCCCGCCAGCCGGTCTTCATCGAGCACACGCACCTGGCGCACACGGGGTTGCTGTCGAAGACGAGCGTGCTCCTGAAGGCGGCCAGGTCCTCGGCGACAATCGAGGCGAGCGGCTTGCGGCGCAGATTGCCGATCGGATGGTGGAAGAAGCAGGGCCTGACCAATCCGTCAGCTTCGATCACGACCGACATATACGGAGCGTTGCAGCTCACAGAGGGAAACGGCGCCAGCCCGGCGAGGGCCGCGTAGTACTGCGGAAGCCGCCTCAGCTTCGCCGGCGACTCAGCGACAAAGCCGGAGTCGAATTCCTCCTGATAGCGGTTGACCGCCGCCTCGACCAGATCCTGGAAGTCCGCCAGTTCCCTCGCGTCGAGGACCAGCCTGTCCGCCTGTGGCGCGCCGTCCCGGCCGAACGCCGACGCGGACACGTCGGCAGGCAGAAACGAGATGCCATCGAGCGCCATCGCCCGCGCGTGCTCGATCAGGCGCGGCAGCTCGCGGTAGTTCATCCGGTGGAGGGTGGCGCGCGCCGTAACCGGCAGGTCGGGGGCGATCCGCCGCAGCCGCGCCACACCGCGCTCGACGGTGGCAAGCGCGGTGACACCGCGAACCGCGTGATAAAGCGCCTCGGTCGTCGCGTCCAGCGACACGATCACACGCTGGAACTCGCGTGCCACCTGCGGCGCAGACCGCTCGAGCAGCACGCCGCTGGTGTGCAGGTGCAGCGTCAGGCCGCGCCCGCGGAACAGGGCCGCCGCCTCGAAGACTTCCGGGCGCAGGAGCGGTTCGCCGCCCGAGAAGAGCACGAGCCGGGTGCCGAGGCCGGGCAGCGCGCCCGCCACACCATCGATCTCGTCGAGCGCGAGATCGCCGGCGCCGCTGCACTTCCACCAGTCACACGACACGCGGCGGCTGTTACAGCGGCTGGTCGGGAAGAACACCACCAGCGGAAGCACGTACGTGCGGTTGGTCAGCTCGCCGAGGCGGACGAACGCGCTCGCCGCGATGCCCGATTCCCGTCCGATCGCCGCGATCATGACGCCATCACCGCCCGCACACCGTCTCGTCGTCCACCTGGAGGCTCGGCACGGCCGCCGCCTCCCGGCTGAGCAGGGGCACGATGATCGGACGCGGCCGCTCGTCCACCAGACGCGCGAGGCCGTAGACTCGCCGCCGCAGGAACGGACGTCTCAGCGCGTGGTAGCCGGCGAGCGCGCCCGCGCGCCACCCGCGGCCTGCAGCTCGTCGGAGCCCTTCCGCGGGCAGGGCCACCGACCGTCCCATGCGGGCGCGAAAGTCGGCATGCACGTACGCATGAAGGGCCCGGTAGAACTCGGGGGCGTACGTCGCCCGGTACAGCACCGCGAGGTCGTCGGAGTCCACCCAGTTCTGCTTCTCCCCCAACTGGGCTTTCACCCGGTCGTAGAACGGCGTGCCCGGCAGCGGATACGACACCGAAATCCCGATGTCGTCCGGACGACAGTCGCGAACCATCGCCAGCGTTTTCTCGATGTCGTCGAGCGTCTCGCCCGGGTAGCCGAACTGCAGAAAGAACCCGACACCGATGCCCTGCCTGCGCAGCCGCTCGGTGGCCATCCGGATCTCGTCGACGCGGATCCCCTTCTCCATCGCGTCGAGGACTCGCTGCGATCCCGACTCGGCGCCGATCCAGGCGGTGTGGCACCCCGCCGCCGCGAGAGCGGCAGCGACGGGCTCGCTGACGCCATCGGCGCGCAGCAGGCACTTGAACGGCATGGCCGCGCCCCGGCCTGCCATCAGCGCACCGAACTGCTCGATCCACCCGGGCCTGAGGCCGAAGATGTCGTCGGTGATCCACAGGTGATCGGGTCGATGCGTCTGCCTCAGCCAGAGGATCTCCTCGACGACATGCCGGGGCGAGCGGGCCGCGTAGCGCTGACCGTAGATCGGTTTCGCGCACCAGTTGCAGTGATACGGGCAGCCACGGGTGGTGGAAATGCTCAGCGAGAAGTAGTCGTGGTGGCGCAGCCAGATCGCGCGATACCGTTCGATGTCCACCAGATCCCAGGCCGGACGCGCGAGATGGTCGAGATCGCGGAGCGGTGCCCTCGCCGCGGTTCGACGCACGCCCCCGTCGGGGGTGCGCACCGAGACGCCGGCAACGTCTGACAAACCCTCGGGCCCTGTTGTCGTCAAGGCGTCGAGAACCTCGACGACAGTCTCCTCCCCTTCGCCGATGACGACGACATCGGCTCCGCCGTCGAGGTAGATCGCGGGGTGATCGCTTGCATCCGATCCGGCCACGATCACCCCGACGCCCTGCGCGCGGGCCTCCGCAATCATCGCCAGGGCCGCCTCGCGCATCCGGAGCAGGCACAGCTTGCTCAGGTAGTTGAAGCTGTCCTCGTACAGGAGCGCGAACCGGGGCTGGGTGCGCCGGAGCGCCGCGGCCCACTCGGCCTCGGACCGCGCGAGCATCGCGTCGAACAGCGCGACTCGATAGCCGCGCTGGCGCACATGGGCGGCGGCGTACAAGGCGCCGAGCGGCGGGTACGGCTGTCGGGCCGCCCACAGCTTCCGGTCGAAGCGCAGGAAGTACGCCTGTCCGATCAGCACGTCGGCGGTCATGGCACCAGCGTGTGCGTCTCTGCCGGCATCGCCACGGCCGACGAGCCATCTCCGGTGAGAGTCCGGCGGTAGACGTCCAGCGTTTCGCGCGCGGCGCGGGCCCACGAAAACGCACGCGCGCGTGTCAGGCCGCTTGCGGCCAACTGGGCGCGGCGAGCCGGGTCCACGCCGAGCCGCACCATGGCCTCCGCGAGCGACGCGGCGTCGAGCCGCTCGACCCGCTCAACAGCGTCGCTCCCGATTTCGACCAGCGCCGGCACAGGGCCCGTGATGACTGGGGTCCCGCACGCCATCGCTTCGATTACCGGGAGCCCGAATCCTTCGTACATCGAGGGGAACACAAACATCTCCGCCATGCTGTAGAGCGCAGGCAGATCCTCGAACGGGACGTAGCCTGGAAACACGAGCGCATGGTCGTCCTCGAGCCCGTCGATCCGCTCGGCGAGGTTGCGCGATCGCCATCCGTACGGTCCGACACAGACAAGCTGGTGAGGCAGGTCCCCGCGCCGGCGGCACGCCGCGAACGCCTGCACCAGCAGGGGGAGGTTCTTCCGAGGCTCGATGGTACCGACATAGAGGATGAAGCGGTCCGCCAACCCGTAGCGCCCTCGAATGCGGGTGATCTCGTTCCGGTCACGGACCGGACGAAACGCGGGAGCCGCCGCTTCGTGCACGACGTGCACACGGCCTGGGTCGATCCGGTACAGACGAACGATATCGCGCCTGGCGCTCTCCGACACCGTGATGATGCCTGCGGCCCTGCGTGCGGCGACGTCCACGAGCGGACGATTCAGCAGCACGCGGCGCGACGGATGATAGGCCGGGTACATCGTCAGACTCATGTCGTGGATCGTCACGACGGCCGGAATCGGGCAGGAGAGCGGCATGATGCCGTTGGTGAAGTGCACGATGTCGGCGCGAAGACGGCGCAGCAGCCGCGGAGCCGTCGTCTGCATCCAGACCAGCCGCGGCGCACGGGTGTTGGAGTTGACCACCCTGACCCGGGCCGGCAGTGGACGCGTCGTCTCGATCGGCTGATTCGAGACGACCACGAGGTCGTCGTCGGCCTCCTCCTGCGCCAGATGGTGCAGCAAGTGCTCGGTGTAGTAGCCGACACCCGTGCGGCGCGGTGTCAGCGTCGTCCCGTCAAACGCGATGCGCATCGGGCTCCGTCCCGCCGTAGTGCGCGTCGGAGAGTCCAAGGGTCACGGCCATGAGCACGTAGACCGGAGTGAAGCTCACGAATGCGTCGACGAGCCCATGGACCGCGACGGCGGCGAGCGCGGCGGCCAGACCCGTCGCGACGGCCTCGCGGCGAGCAACACTCTCGGAGCGAGTTGTGTCGGGTCCTGGCCCCGACACGTCACGGACCAGCTGGAAAGTGCGGCCCGCGGCCCGCCAGCAGAGCCACAGGAACGCCAGGCCGCCAATCAGTCCGCCGCCCGCCACCATTTCCACGTACATGTTGTTGCTGTGAATTCTCGGATCGGCGACAGGCTGCCCGGCGAACTCGCCATACCGCAGGCGAAAATTGTCGGGGCCGACGCCCGTGAGCGGGCGCTGTGCCAGCATCTGCCAGGCCGCGCGCCACAGCACCCATCGACCTGGGGGCGGGCGCCTCCGAATCAGGAGCCGGTCCGCGTCCCTCGGTGCCTCGGTCGCGGAGCCCGTCACGCTGGCCCGCGAGATCGTCCACGGCACCTCGGGCTCCGTACTGAACCACACACCGTGCTCCTGGACCACGTCCCAGAGCAGGTGGTAGTTGCCTGGCCGTGACGGTGCGGCCACTGCGGCGTCCAGCGTCACGCGCTGACCCGGACCGACAGTGGCGGGCAACCGGGTGCGGCGCCCCTCCCACTCGACAATGTGGTTGCTCTCGGTCAGCCAGTGGTACGCAAGCGAGAACGGGCGCTGCTGGTCGGGCACCCAGGACGATCGTCCCGTGTTCGTGAGGGTCACCGGGAACGTGCTCACTCCGCCTGCCGTGATCTCCAGATGCGTGGGGGCCTCGATCTGTGCGGCGTACCAGCCGCTCTGTTCCTGGCTCGTCAATCGCAGCCACAGAGACTCCCCCGACCGCGACAACAGTGTGGCCAGGACCACGCCGGCGCCGACGGCCGCGACCCCGATCGCTCCGCGATCGACGCCGCGGCTGACAACGCGAACGCCTCCAACGATCGTCAGGCTGACCAACATCGTCAGGAGTCCTGCCCGTGTGAATGTGAGCGTGATGGCCTCGGCGAGGAGCAGCAGGAGCACGAGGAGCGCTGCGGCCCTGAGCGGCGTGCGCGACTGGAAGGCCACGGGAATGAATGCGAGCACGAGCGCAAACACGATCTCGAGGTACATCGACGCGATCGTGGGGTACTGAAAGGGGCCCGCCGCCCTGATCTGAACGCCGACAACCGCCGGGGCCGGGCGAAACAGGCGAAGAAAGTCGAGGACGGGGCCGAGACCCCAGAATTCAGCGATCACCAGCGAGCCGGCCACAACACCCGACAGGCCGGCCGCGAGCATGATGCGCGACGCCCCTGCGCTCGTCGTGATCGCACTCTTCGCGATGAGGTAGATCACGAACGCAACGCCGAGTCGTCCGACCATGTGCAGCGCGTTTGCACGATCCGTTGGCGCGAGTGTCGCGGCCAGCAGCATCGCAGCAATCAGAACGAGCCATGGGAGTGTCAACGCCGCTGTGCCGCCTGCGGCGACGCCAGATCGCGCTCGCTCGCGCGAAGCGCGCATGCGCAGCGTGGCCGCGAGCCAGACAGCGATGACGGCTACCAGCACGAGCTCGACGGTGCTGACCGACTGGCCTGGAAGTGTCAGCACGGGTCGCGACGTTTCGAACGGCGCGACCGCCAGCAGCAGGCACACGCCGAGGAACCCGACGCGCGAGGCGGTCGGCCGATCCTCCACGATGGCGCTCGGCTCCGACATGCCAGGCCCCCTTAACAGACCGCTAACGTGGCGGCGGCCGGCCGGAGCTGCACCAGACATCGTTGAACGGCTGGAGGGTCCAAGAAGCTTGCCAGCACGAGGGCACGCCGACTGCAAGGACGACTTGCTGTCCTGCGCACGAGCGCCCGCGCCGACCCGCGCCGAGCGTGCGCGGCGCAGGTGCTGAGGCCGATCCCGCCGTCCGCAGAGATGGGTTGGCCGTCGTGTGACCGAATTACGGGGCAGGAAAGCGTGTTTCAATCAGCGAAAGCCGTGACCAGTCGACATGACGTGCTGCTTGTCGCCTACCGCGCGGGCACCGAGGTGATCGCCAAGGGTGCCCTGCTGATTGTCACGCTCGTCGCCGCTCGCCGCCTGTCGATCGAGGAGTTCGGCATCTTCGCGCTTGGGTCGACGATGGGATGGGTCGCGGCGGTTGCGACGGACCTGGGCATGCAGGTGCACCTGGCGCGCGAGGTTGCCCGGGCGCCCGAACGAGCCGGCGGGCTGCTCGAGCGCTGGCTGCGAGTCCGCGTCGGCACTTCGGTGGCCGCCCTCGCGGCAATCGCGGCGGGGATTGCCCTCGCCGAAGTGAGCGCGCCTCATGGCACGGCCCTGCTGTTGGTCGCGGCTGCATACCTTCTAACCGGACTCGTCGAGTTCCTGCACTATTTCTATCGAGGGTTGTCGCGAAGCGATATCGAGTCGACGCTCACAGCCTCGCAGCGTCTGCTGACGCTGGGGCTTGCCGGCGCCGTGCTGTGGCAGCGCCCGGCGGTCACGAACCTTGCCGCGGCGATGCTGGCAGCTGCTGCTGCCGCCTTTATCTACAGCCTGCGTCGAGCCACGACGATGGCTCGGGCCAGTCGCGCATCCGCGTCGATGAGGGAGTGGACCGCCGAGCGCGGCACCACCTTCGCGCACGACGTGCTGCCGATTGGCGCCGGTATTCTGCTCTCCGCCCTCTATTTCCGTGTGGACATCTTCCTGATTCAAGCCCTGTCT
>CAZCEL010000149.1:0-9573 GCA_964497175.1 uncultured Bifidobacteriaceae bacterium | reverse complement strand
ACCACCGCGCGGCACAGGGCGTGATCCCAGGCCAGCACATACCGAATCCGGTGCGGCAGACTCAAGACCCACTGCCGGACGGGGACGGGTGGAAACACGTGATCCACCAGGTGCGCGGCGCGCTCCGCCATCCGCCGACCGCCGCAGCTCGGACAGACCGCCCTGCCCTTGCAGGAAAATGGCACCAGCCGATCCAGCCCGCAGCCATCACATCGAAACCGGGCAAAGCCCCCGGCGAGCCACCCGCAGCGCAGAAAGCCCTCGAACTCGTCCTCGATGAACCGCGGCAGGCGCTCCCCATCACACACCCGCGCGGCCTGCCCGCGGAAGGTCTCGAGATGATCGCGCACGATCTGATACAGCACACGCTGCGCGGGAGAGCGGGGCGCGTAGCCTGCAGACGGTCGGGCCACGGCCCGCACGGTCGCGAGGCACATGCCAGAGGACGATGTGCAGGAAATCCTCGGGGAGTCATTCGGCGATGCGGTTTCCTATCGCAATTCCTCCATGGTCGGACGGATGCACCGATCGCAGAATGTGCAGCAACGTGTACATGGCTGGGCCCGTTCCCCGTCAACATCGGCACGAGCACTGGATCACCACGTCGCTGACCATCAGGCAGACGACGAACGACCCGAACAGTGCCAGCGTGTCGCGGCGATGCGCGCCGGTGAAGCGTGCGCACCCGGGCCCGGCCGCAACGCTCTTTCAACTGGCCGTCCGCCAGATGTCCCGCTGACGCACGGTCGCGGCAACCTCGGGCGAACGATGCCCCACAGTGTTGCCTCCATCCACCGGGTCGGGAATAGGATGTCGCCGGTTCGCTGAATCTCGGGCAGCAGGTCGAGGGGACGAAAGGGGACGATAGGAAATATTTGGACCGTCTTGCGGCCACAGGGACGAGGAATGGACCACGGACCAAGAACGCCAGGGACCAAGAACGGCCGAAGGACCAAGGCCTCTAAACATGCGCTCGCAGCGGCTCGTGCATCCGCCTGCCGTGCTCGATCGACATCAGGATGATGTCGGCCGTCGCGGGCGCACGGCGGAAGACGTCGTCGCCAACGGCGTCCGCAATCGCGTTCATGACGGCCCCGAAGCCTGCGCCCACCGGCGGCTCGCCCACGCCCCGCGCACCCACCGGCGTCTCGGGATCCGGGATATCCAGCGCGACCGCCTGCAACTGCGGAGGGATGTCGAGAATCGTCAGCGGCTTGCTGTCGTAGAACCGCCGGGACAGCAGATGGCCGTACTGCGGATCGATCACCGACTTCTGGAACAGCGCGTGCGCGATGCCCAGGCAGCTCCCGCCGTTGATCTGCGCGAGCAGGCTGCGCGGGTTGATCACCGTGCCCACGTCGCCGACGCCAAGATAATCAACCAGGGTGACCTTCCCGGTTTCCACGTCCACCTCGACCTCCGCAAAGCCGATGACGAACGAGTACGTGGCGCCGTCGCGCGGGTAGGTGTCCTTCGCCACGCCCATCAGGCCGAGTCCGGCCAGCGCGGCTGCCGCCCGCCTGGTCATCGCATTGACCTCGTCGGGCACCTCGTGGCCGTCGTACTTCCCGCCGAGCTCGATGGCGCGCCGCGCGGCCTGCGCGTAGCTCATGCCGCGCCCCGGGTCGCCCCTGCGAAACACGCGCTCGCCGCCGATGTCGTAGTCGCCCGGTGAGCCGCCGAGATCGCGCGCGGCGATCTCCTGCAGCTTGCGCCGCGCATCCATCGCGCCCGCATGGTTGGCCCGGGTCATCGCGTGCGTCGTCTGGCTGCCGACCGACAAGCAGGTCCAGGGCAGGCTTTTCGAGGTATCGCCCCAGACGACCTCGACCTTCTCCCATGGGAAGTCGAGCACCTCGGCCGCCACGCGGGCCAGGTCAACGAGCGAGTGCGTCCCGAGGTTGCCGACGCCTGACTGCACGTACAGCCGGCCATCGGGCCGGATGGTCATGAGGGCGTCCCAGCCGATCGAGCCAGCGCCGTGCGGTCCGACCGTCACGCCAATGCCTCGGACCTTCGATCCCTGGTGCATGCCGGCTCGGGTCTTCCGTTCGTTCCACTTGAAGAGGGCGGCGCCGCGATCGAGCGCCTCCCGGACAAACGCGCTGGTCACGTGGTTGCGCTGCCCGTTGCGGCCGACAGGGCCGAACTCCGCTTTGCCCGCCGGCGCGTTGACGCGGCGGATCTCGACCTGGTCGATCCCGAGCTGCCTGCCGGCCTTTCTGACAACCTGCTCGATGATGCCGTCGGCCTGCATCGGCCCCGGCGAGCGCTGCTGCGAGCGGGGCGGCGTGTTGGTCAGCACGTTCACCGCGCGCCAGCGCATCGCCGGCGGCTGGTAGATGAGCGACGCCGCCAGGCCCGCGGAGCGGTGATCGCCGAGCGGTCCGTATGCGCCCGTGTCCTGCACGATGAAAAGATCGAGCGCGGTGACGCGGCCGTCCTTCGCGAAACCCATCCTGACGCGGCCCGACATGTTGGTGCGCGAGCGTCCGATGTAGCCCTCCTCCTCGCGGCTGATGCGCATCATGACCGGCGCGTTCGCCTTCCTGGCGAGCAGCGCCGGAATGCACATCGAGACGGCGCCGCCACCCTTGCTCCCGAAGCCCCCGCCCGTGTATTCGCAGACCAGCACGACCTGGGACGGATCGATGCCGACCCAGCGCGCGATGTTGGCCTGCGTCTGCGCGACGCTCTGGGTCGACGCATGCATGTAGAGCTTCCCGTTCTGCCAGTACGCCATCGCGCTGCGGGTTTCCATCGGGTGGTGCCCGGTCGACTGGACGACGAAGGTCTCGTCGAGCACGAGCGCGGCGCCGCTGAAGCCGGCGTCGAGATCGCCGTAGGCCCACTCCTCGAGCGCTTTCCCCATCGGAAGACGGCCGCTCTCTTCGTCGGCGAAGTCGTCCTCGGTCCACTTGATGGTCTCGATTGACGCCGGCGCGCCGGGTCCCGGGCCGGCCGGCACGGGCGCGCCCCAGGCGTTGCCGTTTGATCGCGCGTTGAGACCATCCGGGCGCAGGCTGTCGAGCGGATCGATCACGAACGGAAGCGGCTCGAGGTCCACCTCGATGCGCTCGATGGCCTCCGCCGCGATCGCCTCGTCCACCGCCGCCAGGGCGAGGATCGGCTCGCCAGCGTACAGCGGCTCGTTGGTCAGCGCGCGTTCGACGCCGCCGGCGAGGGCCGGGAGATCGTCAGCGGTGAGGACAGCTCGGACGCCGGGCATCGCGAGCGCCTCCTGCGCGTTGACGCGCCGTACTCGTGCGTGGGGCATCGGGCTGAGGAGCAGCTTGCAGAACAGCATGCCCTCGGCGTGGAAGTCTTCGGCGTACCGCGCCCGGCCGGTCACTTTGGCCACTAGATCCGGCGGCGTGTAGTTCTGCCCGATCAGCGTGTTGGCCATGCTCCCTCCTCGAGTCCCCGGCCCTTCACCTCTTCAGTAGTTCACGCGAACTCTGTACTTCAGTACCGCGCTTCCGTCTGCCGAGACCGGCACGTCGAACTGGGCGGCCCATGCCGAGGTCTTCTTCCACTCGTGCGATGACTGCAGCATACGCCATGTCCCGCCAATCGGCTCGTTCACTTCGACCGCCACGGCCGTCGCCTTGTGGTTGCGCAGCGTGATCTCGAACTCCACCTCGTACGTGCTTGGGGCAATCTTCTGGAAGTCGGTCTGCTTCCGCTCGCAAACCACATCGAACGCCTTTCCAATCTTGAGGTTGACTGCCTCGTCTTTCGGCGTGTGGTCAATCCGGTCCTCGCCGACAAACTGGACGCCTCCCTGCGAGTCCGACTGGTAGACACGAACCGTTCCCGCGGGCAGCGGCATGCCGAGGCCGGTCTTCTCCTGGTTGGTGAACTGGTAGAAGACCTGTACGGCATCCTTGATCGGGGCGCCTGGGTGCTGCGCGTTGTGGTAATAGAAGCTCTGGCCCTCCACGACGTAGCGCTTCACGACCCCGAAGGCGGTCGCGCCCAGCATGCTCACCTGCTTGGTCTGGCTGTTGTTGATTGTCGTCTTTCGCGCGAGCGTGTAGAGGTGGTAGTCCGAAAAGGCCTCCTGCACCATGGCCGGCGCCTCCGCCGCCCTGCTCGCCCGCAGCTGGTCCCGCTCCTGCATCCTGCCGATCACCTGCTTCACGCGATTCAGGTCTCCGGCGACGAGCTGGAGACGCGCGTTCCTGAACGACGTCCCGCTGCCGTTGACGACGGTCACCCAGCCGTCGATGTCGGCCGTTCTGTCGTCGCGCGCGACGGTCAGGACGTAATCGGCGTTCCACGACAGCTTGCCCGCCAGGTACGAGGCTTCGACGCGGTGTCTGGTGCCACCCGCGTTATCCAGGGTCCAGATGAGCGTCGGCCGTGAATAGAGATTTCCCGGCAGCTCGGGAAACCTGAAGTGATCGGCCCGCATGCCGGTCACGATTTCGCCGTCAATCTCCCAGACCGGACCGTTGTTGTAGCTGAGCAGTCGCGCCTTGACCTCTTCGTCACGCGTGGCGCTTCCCTGCTGCCGCGTCCGCATCAACGTGACCTCGCGATCGACGTACTTGCGCAGCAGCTTTTCCGGCTCGAGCAGATCGTACTCGTAGTTCTGCTCGACCACGCTCACGCGGGAGGGTTCGGTGAGCGACCTGAAGTGCACCGTCGCCGGATTCACCGTGGCGGCGATGTCCATGAAGTGCAGGTTGGCCGTGCCGCGTGCGATCTGGAGGTTGCGCACGTCCCGAACGAGCGCGATGTCCGAGTTGTAGATCGTGAGAGCCAGCTCCGCCTGATCGTCGATCGTCGTGACCGCCTGGTCCGGTGGTGCGATGAGCCGAGCTTCTGGCGACGCTGTGATTCGAAGACTCGTGAGGGAGACGCTGGCGACGACTGCCGTGGCGAGCCAGAATCGTGCAGACATGTGACGGCTCCTTCCTGACCGGAGGTCCTCCGCGCCACGGAATTGTGTGCAGGCGAGGGCCCCTGTTCTTGGAACGGTGCCGCCCGGAATTCTTGCAGACGACCGGTTGGCTCTTGCGATTTTCAGTTGCTACATACAACTGGAAACCGCCCTCGCTCATGCGGTTTCGAGTTGCGTGTGGCGAAGCACACCCTCGCAGCAGGCCGCACTGGCGACAGTCGGCAAAACGTCCTGGAGGCGCAGAAATCCGCGCGGGGTGACGAAGCGGCGTGATCCCGCCGCTGAGCTGGTGAGCTTCGCCACACGCAACTCGAAACCGCATGAGGATATGGTTAGTGCCAGGTGGCCCCGCCGTCGGTCGTGCTGAACACGCGGCCGTCCGCCGCGGTCACCGAGGCGGTCCGGGCATCGGTGGCGCGGACCGCTGACAGGTCGATCATCTCGGGAAACGGCACACGGGAAAAACTGCGGCCGTCCGTTGACCGCAGCACGCCGCCGCCGCGGCCGACCACCCAGCAGATCGTTGTGGACGGCGCGGAACCCGCGGTCAGCTCGGCCGGGGCGCCGCTCAGCACCGCGGCCCAGGTGGAGCCGCCGTTGGTGGAATGCTCGACGAGGGGCCCCAGGAGACGCCAGCGGACCGAAGGGTCGGGCGACACGACAACGATTGCCGCGGTTGAGGTGGTGGCGGCGAGGGGGGCGGCCGATCGTGCGTTGGCCCGATTCCCGGCTTCGAGGGCGGTCTCTGGCGGAGCCGCGGGAGCTTCCCGGGATTGCGCGGCGGCACGATCCCGTGAGACCGGCGTGATTCGTCCGGCTGCCTCCTGCGCGGCGGCGAGACGATCGGTTTCGAGGCGTGCGTCCTTGCGCGATCCGTCCGTCCGCGCCAGGTCGCGGTCTGGTGGAGCCTTCTGGGCGTCCGTGACACGCTCCTCCTTTTCGCGGGGACGTGCGGCCGCCGGCGGCGGTGTGTCGAGCGACGCCGGAGCCGGCGTCCCGACGTCCGCCGCTTGTTCCTGAGCAGCAGGGGGCGGCGTGGCAGGAGCACCTCGATCCGCCGGGACCGCCACCCACAGCGCCACCGCGGTCGCGCCTGCGGTGAGCGGCAGGGCCCACCAAAGCCATCGCCGTGGGGCCGGCGCCGGCTGAGCGACGCTGGACTCGGTTCGCGCGAGGGCGCCAAGGAGCGCCTGGCAGCGCGCACAGTCCCCGGCGTGCGATCGAGCCATGGCGAGCGCGTCGCCCGACAGACCTCCGTCGACCCAGGCGGCAATCGTCTCGGCGTCGAGGCACGCGGCCGGGGCGGTGCGGCGCGGCGTCTTGAGCCACTGTCGGAGCAGCCGCTCGACCCGCCGGTCGCGGTCATGCAAGGCGTTCACGCTAGGAATCTCCCAGGGCGGTCATCGTGGCGCCACCGCCTGCTCTTACCTGGAACGATCGAGCGCCGATTCCTTGCGCTCGGGACCCGCGTCGATCAGGCGTCCGAGATCGAGCGGGCCCACGTCTTCGGTCACACACTCGAAACACCGTGCGATCTCGGGGTCGGTCAACCCGTGCTCGTTCCTCAGCCGGCGCTCGACCTCGGCGCGAATGACACTGCGCGTCCGGGCCAGATGCCGGGATGAGCTGGCTTCGTGCTCGCCGAGTAGTCGCCCGGTCTCGGCGAGTGTCATCTCTTGCGAATAGTAGCAGGCGAGGCGCAGCCGATCGCGGGGCGGCAGGCCCGCGATGGCCTGTCCGAGTGCCTGCTGGATCAGTCCCTGGTAGCGATTGCGATCCACGTCGATCGCCGGCTGCGGCGCGGGAATCGCGGCGGGCGATTCCTCGTCCGGCAGCGGCTCCACGCGACGTTGCGATCGCAGCCGATCGACGTGCCGCTGCGCGAGCACGGCGCGCAGCCAGGTCGTCAGGCTGCTGCGGCCGTGGAAATAGCGGAAGAGCGACCCTCGCTCTGCTGTGCCCTCGCGGAACCCGAAGAGCTCCGCATACAGCGAGTCCGCGAGGTCGCGGGCGCCGCCTGTGGGATCGAGTGCATCGGCGGCTCGATAGAGCAGCGGCCGCTGCTCGTGGACGAAATACTCCCAGGCGTCCTCGTTTCCGTCGATGCAGGCGCATGCGAGCGCGAGATCCTCGAGATGCAAGGCGGTCAAATAGCGTTCGACTTCTTTGGGCTTCGGCAATTGACCCGCGAACGCACGCGAGGCGCTCGCCTCGAGCGCTTCGGTGAAGCGACGGATCGGAACGCGCCATCGCCTGCCCGTTGATCGGTAGAGCCGTTCGATCAGATGTGGGTCAATCGGCACGGGCGAGGTCGCTCACCGTCCCATGGTACGGGAGGTGTTGCCGAAGTCGTCCATGTCTGGAGAGCAGTTTCCAGTTGCGTGTAGCGAAGCACACCCAACTCCGCAGGCCGGCAAAAACGTCCTTCGGCGGCTTGTCGGTGGCATGCGCGGGGCCCCAGCTCCGCGGCGGGATCGAGCCGCTTCGTCACCCCGCGCGGATTTCGGCGCCTCCAGGACGTTTTGCCGACTGTCGCGAGCGCGGCCTGCTCCGAGGGTGCTCTTCGCTACACGCAACTGGAAGCTGCTCTCGAAGGTTAGAGCCGGTCAGGCAGCGCGAATGCGACCACAGCGGCGTCGGTGCCGCCCCCGGTGGCGATCACCACGAACTGCCGGCCCGAGCGGGAGCGATACGTCATAGGCGTGCCGCTCGTTCTGCGGGGCAGGGGACCATTCCAGACCTCCTCGCCCGTGTTCTTGTCGAACGCGTAGAGCGCGTCATCCGACCCGCCAATGAACACCAGTCCGCCTCTGGTGACGATCGGGCCCGGCGCGCCTGGCGTCCCCAGCCGTGCCGGCACAGTGACCCCCTTGAGCGCCGGATGGTTGCGGATGAAGTTGCTCCCCTTGCCGAACGGCACGCGCCAGCGGATCTCGCCACGGTTCAGATCGATGGCCGTCAGGTGCCCGTATGGCGGCTTCTGCAGCGGCAGCCCGTCCATGAACGTCGGCGCGACGCCGCCCGTGATGACGTACTCGGCGTCCGAGATTCGTGCGAAGGGATTCGGATCGGTGTTCTTGTCGAGCTTGCCGATTCTGATCAGTGACGGGTTGTCCGACGACTTGACAAACAGCAGGTGCGTCTCCTGATCGAACGCCGCGCCGCCCCAATTGGCGCCGCCGGAAGTCGACGGCCGGCTGAACGTGCCGCGGAGCGAGGGCGGCGTGTAGAGCGGACCGATGCGGTACTTCCCGATCTCCGCCTGCGCGAGCGCCTTGAGCTCAGGCGTCAAGTCGAAGGCATCCTCGAGCGTGAAGCCCTGCTCGGCGAAGGGCGGCGGCCGGGTGGGGAAGGGCTGCGTCGGATACGGTCTCTCGCCGGGGACGTCCGTGTCCGTCGGCACGGGGCGCTCCTCGATCGGCCAGACCGGCGCCCCGGTGACGCGGTCGAAGACGAACGTGAAGCCCGTCTTCGCGACCTGCGCGACGGCGTCGATGCGGCGGCCGTTGACGGTGATCGTCACCAGGTTGGGGTGCGCGGGCAGGTCGTAGTCCCACAGGCCGTGATGCACCGTCTGGAAGTGCCACTTGCGCGTGCCGGTCTTCGCGTCCAGGCACACCAGCGATTCCGCAAACAGATTGGCGCCGAGGCGCCGGCCGCCGTAGTAGTCGTTGCTCGGTGTGCTGGTCGGCACGTAGACCAGCCCGCGCTCGACATCGACCGTCATCGCGGCCCACACGTTCGCATGGCCTGTCACCGCCCAGGAGTCGGCCTCCCAGGTCTCCGAGCCGAACTCGCCTCCACGCGGAACGGTGTACCAGCTCCAGACCTCCTTGCCGGTCTCTGCGTTGTAGGCGCGCACGAAGCCCGGCGGATCGAACTGGTGCATGATCCGGTCGGTGAGGCCGAAGCCCACCAGCACGAGATTCCTGTACGTCGCCACCGGCGACTGATTGCTGAGGTGCAGCTTGTTGAACTGGCCTTCCCAGCGCGCGCCGCTGCTCAGGTCGACCTCGCCGCCACCGCCGAACGAGGCAACCGGTCTCCCTGTCTTCGCGTCCAGCTTGATCAGACGATGTCGGCTGGCGAGGAACAGGTACAGCCGATCACCGTCCCACCAGGGCGTCAGGCCTCGATGCGTGAACCCGGTGGCCTGGGCATTCTGCCCCCACTGATAGGCCTGGGGGTCGTACGCCCAGATCTCCTTCCCGGTCTCGGCATCGAGCGCCACCACGCGCGTGTACATGGTGCTGACATACACCACGTTGTCGATCATGATCGGCGTGGTGGAAAAGTTATTCGGGATAGCGCCGCTTGGATGAGGCTTTTCGTTGGGTGTCCACTCCCACGCCACCTGCAATCGGCCGACGTTCTGGCGGTTGATATCCGAGAGCGGCGAGGATCTGGTCGATGCGGTGTCTGCGGCCACGTACGGCCAGGGCACGAGCCCCGTGTCGCCTGCCCGGGATCGCTCCTGGGCGCGCGGGTAGAGGGAAACGGCAACGCCCGCGGTCAGAACGCAGGCAAGAGCGACAGCACGACGCATCATCCCGTTGACGGGCCCTTACCGGCTGGCTGCTGTTCTAAGTGCCTGGACCTCGGCCGTCGTCGGAAACTGCAGGCGCACGATCTTGCTGGCCTTGATGCACGGCACCCACACGTCC
>CAZCEL010000148.1:0-9626 GCA_964497175.1 uncultured Bifidobacteriaceae bacterium | reverse complement strand
GGGTGCTGGGGATCCTGTGGGGGGCGCTCGTCGAGCCGTTGGTGCCCCTTGCGGCGGCTCTGGTTGGGCTGATGTTGCTGGCAAGCCTCACGATCGCCTCGGCGCTCGAACACGTGGCCGGCAGGAGGACGCTCGTCTCATGACGCGTAATCGTGAAGTGCCGTACGGAGCCGCGCTCGTTGGAGGAGCCCTGGCCATGCTGGTCGGCCTGCCACTGTTCGCGGCTGCCCAGGTCCGGACCGATCAGCCGCCGTCGCCGCCGATCGAGACACCCTCTTCAGGAACGCCAGCGCCAGAGGCTCCCGTCGAACCGGGTCCCGCGGCGCTAGGTCGGACGGCGCAGCCCGTCGTGCGCATCGGCGGCGACTTCACATTGAGCGCGGGCGACGAAGTTCGCGGCGTCCTCGTCATCGGCGGCGACGCCACCATTGAGGGGCGCGTCGGTGGCGACGTGGTCGTTATCGTGGGCAACGCGCGCCTTGCCAGCACGGCCCGTGTCGAGGGCTCCCTCGTCGTTGTTGGCGGCGACGGCCGTGCGGTCTCCGGCGCCAATATCGAACGCGATCTCTTCATCGTTGGCGGCACCATCGATGCGCCGCTCGGATTCGGACCGCAAGGGGACCACGTCGTGATCGGACTGGGGCCGATCAACGGATCGCTCCAGGCGCTCTTCCCGTGGGTCGCGAGGGGATTGCTCTATGGGCGGCTGATCGTCCCGGGGCTGCCTTGGGTGTGGGCGCTCGTCGCCATCGTTTTCCTGGTGTATCTGGTGCTCGCGATCGTCCTCGATGGCCCCGTGCGGGCGTGCGCCGAGACGCTGGGCACCAAGCCGGCCACGACGTTTGCCGCAGGGCTGCTCGTCCTGCTCCTCGTGGGACCCGTCTGCCTGCTGTTGATCGTGTCGGTCGTCGGGGCCCCTGTCGTGCCGTTTGTGCTGTGCGGACTCCTCGTGGCAGGCGTCATTGGACGTGTGGGAGCGGCCACCTGGCTGGGCTCGAGCGTCCTCCGGCGCGAGATCGGCGATGGCTTGGGCCAGTCGCTGCTGGCCGTGACGGTGGGCTTCGCGATCTTCAGCCTGGCGTACATGGTTCCAGTGCTCGGGCTTGCCGTGTGGACCATGCTCGGCGTGTTCGGCCTCGGCGCGGCGACGCTCGCGTTCATTGCCGCATACCGAGGCGAGCGTCCTGCCCCGGTTCCCGTGCCGGCGGTCGCAACCCCGGCATTTCGGAGCCCAGAGCTGCATGGAGGTTCCCCGATGACCGGTCCCGATCCATCGGCTATCCCGATCGGCCAGAGCGGAGTCGCGCCGCAGGCCGTACCGGCCGACCTCGTGGCATTCCCGCGCGCGTCGTTCCGCGATCGGCTGGCCGCATCCGTGCTCGACCTCATCCTCGTGATGATCGGCTGGCAGCTGCTCAATCCAATCACGCGCGACAACGCGGTCTTCCTCCTGCTGCTGGCCTACTACGTCGCGTTCTGGGCGTGGAAGGGTACGACCATCGGCGGCATCATCTGTCAGCTTCGAGTGGTGCGGGTTGACGGTCAGCCGCTCCGTTTCGTCGACGCGCTCGTGCGCGGCCTCTCAGGCATCTTCTCGCTGGCCGTCGTCGGCCTGGGCTTCCTGTGGATTCTCAGGGACGCGGAGCGCCAGGCGTGGCACGACAAGATCGCGGGAACCTACGTGGTGAAAGTGCCGCGGAACTGGCCGCTGTAGCAGTCTCTCGACTCACCCGGCGGTTGACAAGACCAACCGGATCGCAGAGGCTGCGGGCTGAATGTCCGACCAGGCCTCTGCGTACAGTCCTGGCGCCCGCCTCGCACACTGGCTGACCGCCGTCCTGCTGCTTGCGCTGTTCGGCCTTGGCCTGTCGATGACCCGCTTCATCGAGGGCGACGCGAAGCTGCGGGTGTACCGTTGGCACGAGTGGGTCGGCCTCACTGCCTTCGCCGTGACGGCGTTTCGCCTGTACTGGCGCACGGTTCGCAAGCCGCCTCCCCTGGCCCTGCCCCGGTTCGAGCGGATCGCCCGACGTCTGGTGCACGGCGCCATCTACCTTGTCCTGATCGTTCAGCCGGTCGTCGGCTGGATGATGAGCACCGCATTCGGGTTTCCCGTCAACTACCTGGGCGTGATCGCGCTCCCCGAGCCAGTGCCCGTCGATCGCGCGCTCGCCGAGCGGCTTCAATGGGTACATTTCACGCTTGCGATGACGCTCCTGGGGCTGTTCACCGCCCACATGGGAGGGGTGCTGTTCCATCACCTGATCCGCCAGGACACGCTGCTGCAGCGCATGCTGCCCCGAGTCGAGCGCCGATAGCTCCTCTTGTCCACACGAACCCCTGGCGCGACTGGCGGCGCGGACTGAAGCCGTGGAATGGGGCGAGGCATGCTCGTGACGGCGGTTGATTCAATCGGCCGGGGCGCGGTATCCTCCGGCACATCGGGCTTGCGTCCGGGACACCGCGCCCTCGAAGGTGGCGAGGGTTGTGCTGAAACCATAGCGAAGAACAGGAGAAGCCGTGATGAGTGAACCACGCGGGACGAAGCGGCCATTCATGCGGATGGGGCTTGGATTGTCCGGCGCCGGGCTCCTGGCGCTGGCGGCTGTGGCGGGCTTTCCAGCCCTCACCGAGGCGCAGCGCTCGGCGGCGCAGGCACCCCGCACCGGCGATTTCATCAGCGGCACGGTCGCCAGCTCCAAGGGGCCGGAAGCCGGCGTCTGGGTGATCGCCGAAACCAGCGACCTGCCCACCAAGTTCGTCAAGATCGTCGTCACCGATGACCAGGGCCGCTTCCTGCTGCCCGAGATGCCCAACGCGAGCTACGACGTGTGGGTGCGAGGCTACGGTCTGGCCGATTCGCCCAAGGTCAAGGCGCGCCGGGGCCAGACGCTGTCGCTGAACGCGGTCCTCGCGCGAACCCCGGCTGAGGCCGCGAAAGTGTATCCGGCCAACTACTGGTACTCGCTGCTCGAGGTCCCGCCGCCGAGCGAATTCCCCGGAAAGGGCAACGATCAGAACGGCATCCCGCCGACATTCGAGAGCCAGGCCCAATACATGGACCAGTTGAAGCAGGGCTGCCAGCTGTGTCATCAGCTCGGCAACGAAGTGACACGCGGTCTGGGCCACATGGCCAAACTCGGCTTCAAGTCCTCGCTCGAGGCGTGGGACTACCGGGTCAAGACAGGTCAACGCGGGGGCGAGATGGACGGCATGATGCGGCGGCTGGGTCCGCGTGCGTTGAGAATGTACGCCGACTGGACCGATCGCATTGCCGCCGGCGCACTCCCGCCGGTGCCACCACGTCCAAAGGGCGTCGAACGCACCGTGGTCCTCACCATGTGGGACTGGGGCAATGACACCAGTTACAGCCACGATGAGGTCACGACCGCCAAGGCCAATCCCCGTCTGAACGCCTACGGCAAGACCTACGCGGTGGACGCGGCGCACGGCACGCTCCTCGTCGTCGATCCGAACGAAAATTCCTCCACGACGATTCCGATTCCGACTCGCGACGACCCGAAACAGATGCGATCGCGGTTCCCGCAGAAGCAGATCCAGCCCTCCAATTTCTGGGGCGAGCAGATCGTGCACGCGGGCGTGTCCGACCCGCACAACCCGATGATGGACACCAAGGGACGCGTGTGGTCCACCTCCACGGTGAGTCAGGGGCCGGTGCCCGACTGGTGCAAGAACGGAACGATCAACAAGTACGCGGCGTACTTCCCGGCCGCCAACCCGAGCAACCGCCACGCGTCGGTCTACGATCCGAAGACGGGCAAGTTCTCGCTGATCTACACCTGCTTCGGCACGCACCACCTGCAGTTTGCCGAGGACAAGGACGAGACGCTCTACTTCAGCGGGGGCGGGCCGACGATCCCCTGGGTCAACACGCGCGTGTTCGACCAGACAGGCGACGAGAAGGCGGCGGTCGGCTGGTGCCCGACGGTGATTGACACCAACGGCGACGGCCGTATCACCAAGCCGTGGAACGAGCCGGTCGGTGGCGGGCGCTCGCAGAACGAGGGCGGAGGCGGGGGCCGTCTCGGGACCTTCGATTCCAGGCTCGACACGCGGGTCAATGCCGGCAGCTACGGCATCATAGTGAGCCCGACCGACGGCTCGGCGTGGTCTGCCTCCACGAGCTACCCTGGCCGGATCGTGCGCCTCGACATCGGCAAGAATCCTCCGGAGTCGTGCATCAGCGAGATGTACGAGATTCCGAAGGATCGCGCTCAGAAGCACTTCGGTCCGCGAGGCATCGACGTCGACCGGAACGGCGTCGTCTGGATGGCGCTGTCGGGGAGCGGCGGATTTGCCAGCTTCGATCGGCGCAAGTGCAAGGTCTTCGGTGGCCCGACCTCGGTGGACGGCCAGCAGTGCAGCGAGGGCTGGGCGTTCTACCCGCTCACCGAGGGGCCCAACATGAAGGGCACCGACATCAACGCGGACTTCCACTATTACAACTGGGTCGATCAGTTCAATACCGGCGGATTCGGCAACAACATTCCGATCGCGAACGGATCGGGTTCCGATTCGCTGCTCGTCCTCGATCCGCGGACGCGCAGCTGGGTCACGCTCCGCGTCCCGTACCCGCTCGGCTTCTTCAGCCGCGGGCTCGACGGGCGTATCGACGACCCCAACGCGGGATGGAAGGGTCGCGGCCTGTGGGCTGAATACGCGACGAACTTCCTGTGGCACATCGAGGGGGGCAAGGGCACCAAGAGCAAGATGATCCACTTCCAGGTGCGGCCCGACCCGCTCGCGCGCTAGGCTCGAAACGCCCACTCTCCCTGGCGCATCACCGGCTCGGTGGTGCCGCCAGGGAGCACGCCGTCGACGTCGAGCTCGGCGGATCCGATCATGAAGTCCACGTGCACGCCGCTCTGGTTGCCGCCCGCGCGCGCGAACTCCTCGTCGTCCATCCTGTCGCCGCCCTCGAGCGTGAACTTGTAGGCGGTGCCGAGCGCGACGTGGCTGGCCGCGTTCTCGTCGAAGAGCGTGTTGTAGAAGAGGACTCCCGACTGCGCGACCGGCGAGCTGCCGGGGACGAGCGCGATTTCTCCTAGCCGGCTCGCGCCCGGATCGGTGTCGAGGAGCCTGCGCAGCACCGCCTCCCCCTGCTGGGCCCTGGCCTCGACCACGCGACCTCCGGAGAACCGCAGTGAGAAGTCATCGACGAGCGTGCCGCCGTAGCTGAGCGGCTTGGTCGATCGCACCACGCCCTCAGCGACGTCTCTGTGCGCGATAGTGAAGACTTCCTCGGTCGGCAGGTTGGCCGTGAACACGATCCCGGAACGGCTGGTCGAGCGGCCGCTCACCCAGAGGTGTCCCCCAGGCAGACCCAGCGTGAGGTCGGTCCCAGGCCCCGAATACCGGAGCGACTGGTAGCGTCGGTGGTTCAGGTACTCGCTCACCTGTGCCAGCCGGTCGAGATGCGCGGCCCACGCCTCGATGGGACTTGCGTGATCGAGCCGGCACAGCCGCCGAATGGCGTCCCAGAGGCGTGCAACCCCCTCGTCGGACGGGGCATGCGGGAAGACCTTTGCCGCCCACCGCGGACTGGGCGCCGCGATCACGGCCCAATTGGTTGCGTTGCGCGATATGTGCTCGCGGAACGGCCTCACCGCCTGCGACGTGGACTGCTGAACGGCACTGACCAGATCCGCAGACTGGTCGCGGAGCAGATCGGGATCGTTGGCGTAGACCGACAGTACCGCGTGGCCGGCCTCGACGTGCTCGACGAGCGCGGCAGGAAACCATGCCGAATACTCGTCGAACGAGCGTCTCGGCGCGTGCCCGAAGCGGGCGAGCTGGAGCCCCTCGTCACCCCAGATCGTCTCGACGAGCGGCGCCCCCGCGTCGTACGCGCTGGCGGCGATGTGCCGGACGAGCGGAGCGGCCTCGAGCGGAGCGCCGCCGTTGGCCAGCGCGCCGACGATGAGCAGACGCTGCCCGGGCTGAAGATTCACCGCGATTTTGACCGTCAGCTCGGCGTACGCGTGGAGCTGCGCTTCCACGTCGGATGTCATGGGCTCAAGATGATACCGGGATGTGTGCCGGTTTCGACATCTGTCACACGTCCCCTGTCTTGTTCTTCGACGTCTTCCCATCCGATGCCCGAGACCACTTCTCTCGCTCGCACATCTCGTGTCGGCATTTCACGGCCTGGTGGGAGCTCGAGCATGGGGTACGGCCCTTGCGTGACGCCTCGCAAGCTCTGCCCTGCGAGATGTAGGCGAAACAGCGCAATTCCGAGTCGAACCACGGAGCCTCCAGAAGGCCGACGCGCGTATGACTCATCGGGGATCGCCGATCGGAACTGAACGACAAGCTCGACCGGGGACCGACGACCAGTCCGTCGGACGACTCCTCATGGGATTCGTCTTCCTCATGCTGGTGGTCGGTGCGTACGTCATTGCGCGCGCGTGCACGGATCTCCCGTCCGTTCGCATCGACTACTGGCTCGCGGCCCTGGTCCTGCTGGCGCTGTTGAGCGGCCGGCTGGCGATCAAGGTACCCGGACGGGAAGCCACGGTGTCGGTCTCCGAGGTGTTCGTGTTCGCGGTCATCCTGCAGTACGGCGCTGCGCCCGCAACGTTGATCGCGGCAGTCGACGGTGTCTGTCTGGCGTTCACGAGTCGGGATCGGCGTCTCCACCGAGCGCTCTTCGACGTCGCCGAGCCTGCCATCTCGACCTGGGTCGCGGGCCAGGTGTTCTTCGCATTGCACCCGTTGGCGTCAGGCCTGTCGTGGCCGGGTGCGCTCGTCCAGCTTGTCCCTGCCGCGGGCATGACAGCCGTCTACTGCCTGCTGAGCAGCGCCCTGACGTCTGTCGCCGCATCGCTCGAATCTGGAGCGTCGGCGTACCAGACCTGGCGACGTCAGACGCCGCTGCTGGCGGTCAACTACTACGCAGCGGCCTCGTTCGCCACGCTCGGCGCAAGCGGCGCGACGTTCAATTTCGCCGTGATGAGCCTGACAGCGTCACTGATGGTGCTCTCGTACTTCGCGTACCGTGAAGCGGCCGCCCGCGTCGAGGACGCCCACCAGCACGTGGCCGACGTGGAACGTCTGTATCAGGCCACGGTCGAAACGCTTGCGATTGCCGTCGACGTCAAGGACCAGGTCACGCATCGGCACGTCCGGCGTGTGCAGCGACATACGGTCGCCCTGGCCAGAGCTCTCGGGGTGTCCAGTGACATCGAGCTGAAGGCGCTCGAGGCGGCCTCTCTGCTCCACGATGTGGGCAAGATTGCCGTCCCGGACTGGGTGTTGAACAAGCCCGGCTCCCTCAACTTCGCAGAGTACGAGACGATCAAGCTGCACGCGCTGCAGGGAGCGACGATTCTCAAGGCCGTCGGCTTCCCGTATCCCGTCGTGCCCATCGTCAAACACCATCACGAGCACTGGAACGGACGCGGCTATCCTGACGGACTCGCCGGCGAGCGCATCCCGTTTGGCGCGCGCATCCTTGCCGTCGTGGACTGCTTCGACGCGCTCACCTCGGACCGGCCCTACCGGCGACGGCTGCGCGACGAGGAGGCCATCGAGATTCTTCGCTCGCGCAGCGGCACGATGTACGACTCGCGTATCGTCGACGCCTTCGTCGAGCTGATCGCCCACCTGCGACTGGAAGACCACGACGCCGAGGAAGTGCCTGTACGGGTCGATTCGGTTCGCGCCAGGCCCTGGCCAGCCGACCGCGCCCTGATGGATGGAACGGCGGCCGAGCGGACGACGGCGCTGGCACGACTGCGACTGGTCGGAACGGCCGCGCTGCAGAGCCTCGTCCAGGAGCTTCCGGACGCCGAAGGGTCCGTCATCGTGGTCAGTCCGGACGGAGACGAACTGCACTGCGCATGCGCGACGGCGCGCCTTCAGAGTGTCATGAAGAGCCTGACATTACTGATGGGCGAGGGATTGTCCGGCTGGGTGGCGGCCAATCGCCACACGATGGTCAACTCCGAGGCGGACCTCGACCTGAACGACTACGCCTTCGACCTCGGCCTCCGGTCGGCCACCAGCACGCCGGTCTTCGCGTTCGGCACGGTCGTGGCCGTCCTGACGGCATACCTGCCGCAACGCGCCGCGTTCTCACACCGACAGGTACGACTCCTCGGGCTGCTGGCGCAGGATATCGGCCACGGCCTCGCTCACGAACAGGTCGCGCCATCCGAAGCCAGGCCCGCCCGTCCTCGCCTGGTCGCCGTTTCCAATCTTTAGGGCCCGTCCCTGACGGGCCCTTAGCCCGAAGTTCCGCTTCATTCTGACCGGTTCTCTGTCGAGAAGTCATTGACAACGCATGACTTCGGGCATTCCGATCCCGTCAGGGGGCCGCTCGCTGTGTCCATGTACGTGGCGGCGCCTGGCTCGAATGGCGCCGTGGGGACTTGTACGGCGCGGCACGACGTGGTACCGTCGCGTCCATGTTCGTCGACACCGTGCCGAACCGCCAGTCGCCGCCGGCGATTCTGCTGCGTGAAAGCTGGCGCGAAGGGCAGGAGACCCGCAAGCGCACGCTCGCGAATTTGTCGCACTGGCCCGCGCACAAGATCGAACAGTTGCGGCGCGTGTTGCGCGACGAACCGCTGGTCGCACCCGACGCGCTGTTCACCGTGGAGCGCTCCGTCCCGCACGGCCATGTTGAGGCCGTGCTGCAGGTGATGCGGCGGCTCGAGGTGGACACAGTAATCGCGGCGAAACGATCGCGGGAGCGCGATCTGATCGTCGCGCTGCTCGTGGAGCGGCTGATTCACCCGTGCTCGAAACTCGCGACGACGCGGGTGTGGAAGATGACGACGCTGGGCGAGACGTTGGGCGTCCAGGACACCGATGTCGACGAGGTGTACGCGGCGCTCGATTGGTTGCTGGCGCGGCAAGCGACGATTCAACAGAAACTCGCCGCGCGCCATCTGCAGGAGGACGGGGTCGCGCTCTATGACGTGAGTAGCAGCTACTACGAAGGGCACACCTGTCCACTGGCGCGCTACGGACATGACCGCGACGGCCACACCGGCCGGCCGATCATCGTCTATGGCGTCCTGACCGATGGCGAGGGGCGTCCCGTCGCCGTCGATGTCTATCCCGGGAACACGGGCGATCCGACCACGGTGCTCGATCAAGTGACGCACGTGCAGACCGAGTTCGGGATCGCGCGCGTCGTCCTGGTGGGCGATCGCGGCACGCTGACGGACGCGCAACTCCGCACCCTGCAGGCGCATCCCGGACTCGGATGGATTTCCGCCTTGCGGAGTCCGGCCATCCGTGAGCTGATCGAGAGCGGGACGCTCCAGCTGTCCTTGTTTGATCAGCAACACCTCGCCGAAATCACCTCGCCCGAGTATCCCGGCGAACGGCTCATCGCGTGCTTCAATCCGCTGCTCGCCGACGAACGGCGCCGGAAGCGGGAGGAACTCCTCGTCGCGACCGAACGCGCGCTGACGAAGATTGCCGGTGCGGCGGCGCGTCGTACGAAGACGCCCTTCGATGATGCGACCGTGGGGATCAAAGTCGGCCGAGTGATCAATCACTACAAGGTGGCCAAGCATGTCACGGTGACGATCGCCCGGGGCCGCCTGCAGTGGACGCGGAATACGGCCACGATTCAGCAGGAAGCGCAGCTG
>CAZCEL010000147.1:0-9632 GCA_964497175.1 uncultured Bifidobacteriaceae bacterium | reverse complement strand
GTGTTCCCACGGTCGCGCTCATAGGACCGTTACCTGCCAAGTATCGTGATGTTCGAGGTGGTCAGCGACGTTTCCTGCAGGCGCTCGAACTCCACAACCGACCGGCGGTACGCGAGAATCGCCTGCAGCTCGTTGTTCTGCGCGTCCGCGAGATCGCGCTGGGCCTGCACGATGAAGTAGTTGGTCGACATGCCCACTTCGAACTTGCTCTGCTCGGCTTCGAGCTGACGCTGTGACAGCTCGCGGGCGGCCTGAGCCGCTTCGACCCGGTCGACGTTGTTCTGCACGTTGGTCGCGGCGTTGGTGATGTCGGTGGCGATCTGCAGCTCGATCTGACGCAGCTGCGCCTCGACCTGATTCTGCTGCACGTGGGCCCGTGCCAGCGTTGCGTCCTGTGCGCTGGTACCGATGGGATAGCTCACATTGAGGCTTACGTTCCAGGTCGGGTATTTGCGCTTGAGGAGACTCTCGAGCGAGTCGAGGTACCCGCCGGGAATCGTGCCCACCACAATGCGATTGATCCCGACGCCCTGCGTCAGGTAGCTCGTGCCGCCCTGGCCGATCGCCTGATACCGGGCGGCGAAATCCACCTGCGGCAGCGTCTGGTTCTTCAGATACCGGAGGGTCACGTCGTTTACCTGCAGGTTCTTGCGCACCTGAGCGAGATCGGTGCGGCCTTCGAGTGCGCGCCGCACGGCGCCCGCCACGTCGACCACCACGGGCTGAAAGTCCGGGCGGTCCACCGGATCGATGGTCGCCTCCCAGTTGGGATCCTGCGTGCCGTTGACGAGCAGGCGTTTGAGGGCCAGCTCGTTGGTCCGGCGTGCGCCTTCGGCGACCGCCAGATTCTGGCGCTGCGTCGCCGCCTGCGCCTGGGCCTGGACCACGTCGATCGGGGCCATCGTGCCAATCTCGACGCGGCTCTGGTTATCTCGCACGAGCTGTTCGGCGAGGGTCACCGAGCGCCGAGCGACATCCACGGACTGAACCGCGAAGACCAGATCCCAGTAGGCGTTGCGGACGTTCGACACGGTGTTGACAATCGTGGCTTGCAGCTGGATCTCGGAAATGTCCTGGTTCAGCTTCGTGATGACGAGCTGCTGCCGGGTGTTGTCGGTCTTGAAATCGCGAAGCAGCGGCTGGGTAAAGGTCGCCGACCAGTTCGTGTTGTACGCCGGATCGAACAGGGCTGTCAGGCTCGACGTCGTCATGCGGTTGTTGTTCAGCAGTACGTTCAGGTTGCCGCCGCCCCACTGAAAGTTCTTCGCGATGCCCGCGTTGTACTCGGTGCGACCCAGGTTGATCGTCGTGCCCGCCTGCTGTCCCTGCGTCGTCTGCTGAGCCGGGTTGATCTGCGACTGCTGCGACACGGTCGACGTCAGTGTGGGACTGTAGGACGCACGCAGGCCCGCCAGCGAGAAGTCGAAGGTCTGCGGATTCAGCCGCTGAACCGAAATATCGAGGTTCCGTTCGAGCGCCAGCTTGATGGCCTCGTCGAGCGTCAGCGACACCGTTGGCCTCGAGTCCTCAGGCCGACCGACGGCGGGCTGGGAGGGCGGCGAGACGCCGGCGTCAGACACGCCCGCGCGCCGGGCTGCCGCGCGAATCAATTCCTGGATGCGTTCGTCGGTGACGGTCTGCCCGGCGGCCATCACGGGCAGAGCCAGTGCCGCCAGCACGCCAGCCCACAACCGCCGGGTCCCCCAGACGGTCGTGTCCAGCCTCAAGGTCCGCGGGTTCAGTGACATCATGGAACAGGATCCCCTTCCAGTCGGGCGCGGTCGACGCGAGCGCGGGTTACCCGGGCGGCCGCCGTGGCGGCGACGAGCGGTGCGGCGTCCCGGGCTGCTCGCGGAGCCATTTCTCGTACAGCACGTTCAGCGTCGATCGCTGGTCGGGTGTCAGCACCTTGAGCATCTGCACGAGCATCACCGACCGGCTCTTGTTGGCGGTTGCCCGAGCCGTCTCCACGCGATCGATCTGACGGGACAGGACCGTTTCCCCGGCGTCGCTCTGAATGAGCCGGGACAACTTGTCCTCGAGCTTCGAAAGTTCCTCCCACTCCTGCCGAAGCTCTGGCCTGGCTGCCTCCCAAATCCTGCCGATCCTGTCCGACTGATCGGTTGTGAGCCCGAGTTCCTTCTTCACCTGCTCAGAGCGCCACCACACGAAGGGAGCGGCGGAGGGTGCAAGCGGAAGCTGGCTGTACGCAGGAAGCACTCCCACGACGAACAGGACGACGGCCAGCAGAAGGCGGCGCAGGCACTTCGTCATAGCAACCTCTCAAGAGCTTCGTCTTCAAGGAAATACGATGCGACCGCTCCTCCTGTTTAGCGGCGTGCGGAACTGGTCGGGCCAACTTGTAATGCTACCGTACGGGGGGGCCACGATCAGGCGCAGAAGGCCTCCAGCTTGGCGACCGCCGCGCCCACCAGGTTGTCCGGCGTCGACGCGCCGGAGGTTATGCCAATGCTCACAGGGCCCGTCGCGGGTAGCCAACCGGTCGTGGCGACCTCGGCCTTGGACCCCACCGGTCGATGACGAATGTCGCGTTTCGACACAAGACAGTCGGGGTCGGCGATATGAAACGTGGGCCGTGACGAGGCGCATATTCGCGCGAGGTTGCACGTGTTGCTGCTATTGTAGCCGCCGATGACCACCATCAGATCCGGTGGGGTGTCGCGCAACAGTGCCACGACTGCGTCCTGGCGATCCTGTGTGGCGCTGCAGATCGTATCGAACACCTGCAGGCGCTCGCTCAGGGCGACCACCCCCCAGCGATCGATGACGGCGGCCTTCAGCATCTCGCCAATCGCCAGCGACTGGGACATCAACATTGTGGTCTGATTGGCCAGGCCGATGCGCAACAGGTCCCGGTCGGGATCGAACCCGTCGGACGTCGCTCCCCTGAAGCACGACAGGAACTCGTGACGATTGCCGCCGGCTCGGACGTAGTCGCACACCACCTGCGCTTGGGCCTCGTCGAACACGACGATGAAGCTGCCGCCGTATGCCAGAGCGTGAGAAGCGGTGGCCTGCGTCTCCTCGTGCCACACCTTGCCGTGGATGAGCGAGGTATAGCCGCCTTCTGCGTACCGCCTGACGTTCTTCCAGACGTTCAGCACTGAGCCGCACGTCGTGTCCACCAGCGTGCAGCCGGACCTTTCGAGCTGTTGCAGCAGCGCGACGGTCACACCGAACGCCGGCAGAATCACCACGTCCGAGGCGCCCAGAGCGCCGACCTCCTGACCCTGGTCGCTCAAGAAAGCGATGCCCATCGCACGCAGCTTCTCGTTGACGTGCGGGTTGTGGATGATCTCGCCGGTGAGATACACCCGCCGATCGGGAAAGCGCCGGCGAGTCTGGTAGGCGTAATCCACGGCGCGATCGACGCCGTAGCAGAACCCGAACTCGCGCGCCAGGCGGACGGTGAGCCGGCCCGCGCGGTAGACGAAGTCATGGGCCTTGATGCGATCGATGACCTCGCTGTGGTAATTCTCGGCCAGCATGCCGGCGACGGCCTGCTGGAGATTCAGACCCTTCCTGAAGATCAGCGACGGCATCGACAGCCGGGAGGTTTGGCGGCAGCAGGGCTCACCGGAGCGTGCTTATCTCGAGCGCATGCGGCGTCAGCGCATCGAACGGGAGCAGTTCGCGGGTGCGCGGGTACAGGAGTGCAGCCTCCAGGTCGGTCATGAACTCGCTGTCGTCGGCCGCGTCCCGCGTCAGGAACGGGGCCACCGTCGCGGCAAACGGCCGAGGGGACGGGCTGACCGCGTTCGACCCCGCGGAGGAGGGAGGCCTCGGCAGCCGCGCCCGTCCCGCACCCAGGTCGAAGAAGACCCCGCCAAGTGCGACGCCGACAAACAGTCCGGCGGCGGCCGCTGCCGCGAGCCACCGCGCGGCCACGCCGGCGCGGCTCCCGCCCGGCCGGACGCCCGCCGTCGGGAACCGGATGATTCGCGCCGCCTCACCCAGGTGTAGCAGCCGGCGGAGAATCTGCTGCTGCTGTTGCCGGAGGCGTTCGGGGGGGAAACAGGCGTCGACGTCGGTCTCGCCGTCCGCTCGGACGGTGTCGAGGACGCGCGCGAGCTCGGCGTATCGCTCCGCACAGGCGCGGCAGTCGTCCAGGTGCCGGGCGGCGGCCGGGTCTGGTGAGGCATCGCCGCGTCGAGCGTAGTAGTAATCGGTGAAACGATCGCCGTCGAGATGCCTTGAGCGTTCCGTCACGGCGTGCCTCCGAGGAGGACCCGCAGCTTCCTCACCGCGCGAAACAGATGCACGCGGACCGTGGACTCGTTGATCCCGGTGATGGCGCTCACTTCCCGAGGCGTGCAGTCGCCAAAGTGGCACATGACGAAGACGGACCGCTGTCGTCCCTCGAGCTGGCTGACGGCCGCCGCGAGCCGTGCCCGGCGTTCTCGCGAGAGGAGCAGCGTTTCCGCGTCGGCGCTGTCGCGTGCGCCCGGCGCGGGTTCAGCCGCCGGGTCGGGGGCAGAGGCAAACCAGCGCTCCCGGCGTGCTCGAGCCTTCCGCCGATCGAGGCAGCCATTGATCAGGATGCGCGTAAACCAGACCTCGAAGGGCCACGAATCGCGATAGGACGTGATGTGTACGAACGCCTTGAGAAACGCGTCCTGGACCGCCTCGTCCGCTTCGGCGCTGTCGCGCAGATACTGATACGCGATGCGGAGCGCCCGGCGCTGCTGCGCGGCGACGAGTTCGGCAAACGCCACGCGAGCCGGCTCCAGGTCGCCGCGCTCGACCAATTCCCGGATCCTGACCGCCAGGCTCGTCTCTTCCAGCTTCTGCGCCTGAGCAGCACGCGGCTCCCGCCCTTCCCGCGGCGGCGTCGCGGGTGGCTGCTGCTCGTTCTGGTGTCGGATCCGGGGTGCACTCATGATCGATTACGCTGCCTGTTGCCGTACGTTTACAGTCTACCGTAGACGCCCGGGGTTTGTTGACTTGTCCCGGAGCGCGTGAGTACGATGCCGTTTCGTTGTATCTGGCTGGCTGTCGGCGAGTTAGGAGTCATTCATGGGTTCGGGCCTTGAAGGGCGGCTTTCCCTCGACGCGGCTGGCATTCGGGCCTCTCGCGTGTTCTGGAATCTCGCGCCGGCCGTGTTGTACGAGGCGGTCGTCCGGCGGGGCGAGGGCGTCATCGCTGCGGACGGACCCCTAGTCTGCAGGACCGGTCAGCACACAGGACGGTCGCCCAACGACAAGTTTCTCGTTCGTGAACCGTCAAGCGACTCGAACATTGCGTGGGGTGGACCCAACCGCCCGATGGAAGAGGCGCAGTTCGACACGCTCCATCGGGACATGCTGGCATCGGTCGGAGGCACGGACCTCTACGTGCAGGACTGCTTCGCGGGTGCGCAGAGGAAATTCAGGCTGCCCGTCCGGGTCATCACCGAGTACGCGTGGCACAGTCTGTTTGCGCACAACCTGTTCATCGTCCCCCCCGAGTCCAGCGAACACATCGAGCCGGAACTGACCATCATCGATCTGCCCAGTTTCAAAGCCGACCCCGCACGCCACGGCACCAGGTCCGATGTCGTGATCGCCCTGAACTTCTCCAAACGGCTGGTCCTGATCGGGGGGACGAGCTATGCCGGGGAGATCAAGAAGTCGGTCTTCAGCACGTTGAACTATCTGCTGCCCCTGCGTGGGGTGCTGTCGATGCACTGTTCGGCCAATACCGGTACAGCCGGCGACGTGGCGCTGTTTTTTGGGCTTTCGGGCACGGGCAAGACGACACTGTCGAGCGATTCCGAGCGCCAGCTCATCGGCGATGACGAGCACGGGTGGAGCGACGAAGGCGTCTTCAACTTCGAGGGTGGGTGCTACGCGAAGACGATTCGTCTCTCCGCGGAGGCCGAACCGGAGATTTTCGCGACCACTCGCCGCTTCGGAACGGTGCTCGAGAATGTCGTCCTCGATCCGGTGAGCCGGCGGCTGGACCTCAACGACGATTCGTTGACCGAGAATACCCGCGGGGCGTACCCGATCTCGTTCATCGGGAACGCAGTGGCCTCCGGGCTGGGGGGGCACCCCCGTCATGTCGTCATGCTGACCGCCGATGCGTTCGGTGTCCTGCCGCCGATCGCCCGTCTCACGCCGGCGGGCGCCATGTACCATTTCCTGTCGGGCTACACGGCGAAGGTGGCCGGCACCGAGAAGGGCGTCACCGAACCCAAGGCCACGTTCAGCACGTGCTTCGGCGCTCCATTTCTGCCGCTGCCGCCCAGCCGCTACGCGCAGATGCTCGGCGAACGGATTGACAGGCACCTGGCCCAGGTGTGGCTCGTCAACACCGGATGGACCGGCGGCCCGCACGGCGTCGGCACCCGGATGAAGATCAAGTACACCAGGGCGATGATCCGCGCGGCCCTTGCCGGGGCGCTGGACGGGGGATACGAACGCGACCCGATTTTCAACCTCGACGTCCCGCTCTTCGTCCCCGACGTACCTCAGGAGGTGCTGCGGCCCCGCACGACCTGGGCGGACCCGGCGGCGTACGACCGTCAGGCCCAGGCGCTGGCGCGCATGTTCGTCAGCAACTTCGCGACCTTCGCGCCCTCGGTTTCTGCGGAGGTTGTCGCGGCCGGACCCCGCGCCGGTGCCTGATTTCGAGCCGGTCATCGGCCTCGAGATTCACGCCCAGCTGCAGACGACGACCAAGATCTTCTGTGGATGCCGCACGGCGTTTGGCGCTGCCCCCAACACCCAGGTCTGCCCGGTGTGCCTGGGGTTCCCCGGAGCCCTCCCTGTGCTCAATCGTGCTGCCGTTGACTACGCCATCCGGGCGGCACTGGCGCTGGGGTGCCGCATCAACGAAACCTCGATCTTCGCGCGGAAGAACTACTTCTACCCCGACCTGCCCAAGGGCTACCAGATCTCGCAGTACGATCAGCCACTGGCCAGCGCGGGCGCGCTCGAGATCGACTCGACGCGCGGTGTTCGCCGCGTCGGCATCACGCGAGTGCACCTCGAAGAGGATGCCGGCAAGTCGCTGCACGAAGGCCTCGGTGACCCACAAAAGAGCGGCGTCGACTTCAACCGGAGCGGCGTACCGCTTATCGAGGTTGTCACCGATCCCGATCTGCGATCAGCCGACGAGGCGGCGGAGTTCTTCAGCCGGCTGCGGGAGATTCTCGTCTGGATCGGCGTCAACGACGGCAACATGGAGGAAGGGAGCCTCCGGTGCGACGCCAACGTGTCGGTGCGACCCAGCGGTTCACTGACGCTTGGAACCAAGGCCGAAGTCAAGAACGTCAATTCGTTCCGGTTCCTCCAGCGGGCCCTAGAGTACGAAGTCGATCGTCAGAGCGCCATCCTCGTCCGGGGCGGTCGCGTTCGACAGGAAACCCGCCTCTGGGACTCCCTGGCGGGTGTGACGGTGTCGATGCGAAGCAAGGAGGAAGCGCACGATTACCGGTATTTCCCGGAGCCCGACCTGCCTCCCCTCGTCGTGGACCTGGCGCGCGTTGAAGCCGTCCAGCGCGTGATGCCGGAGCTTCCGGACCAGACCAGGCGCCGGTTCGTCGAGGTCTACGGGTTGCCGGCCTACGACGCGCGCCAGCTCACACAGTCGCGCACGACCGCGAGCTATTTCGAGGAGGCCGTCAGGTCGGGCGGCACGCCCAAGGCCGTCAGCAATTGGATGATGGGAGAGCTGGCCCGGGCGATCAAGGAGCGGGGCGGCGACATCGGGACGACCGCGATCGGACCGGACCGGCTCGCCGGTCTGCTCGCGCTGGTCGAGCAGGGCGCCATCAGCGGCGCCACAGCCAAGGTCGTCTTCGAGCGGATGCTGGGATCGGACCGCTCGGCCGATGACATCGTGCGCGACGAGGGGCTGGCGCAGTTGGACGACGAGCGCACGCTGGCGGGTCTTGTCGCCGCCGTGCTGGCCGCGCATCCCGACGTGATGGCCCGCTACAGGGAGGGCAAAACCGCTGGGTTTGGATTCCTGGTGGGCCAGGTCATGAAGGCCGCCGGCGGAAGGGCCAATCCCAGGCGCGTCAACGAAATGCTCCGCCGGCAGCTCGAAGGACCTTGACACAGATTTTCGCCCGGCACTACACTGGTTTCATCTCTGACAATTCACTCTCGAGGATCTGCATGCCACGCTTCGCGACGAGTTCGAGGCCCATCAGCGCGCAGCAACCCATCACCGAGTTCTACAGAGAAGAATTTGTCAAGCACCGGCGGTGTCTAGAACAGCATCGCGCCTACTTCTCCGACGATGCCATCACCGATGTCGAGGCCGCGCTCACGCGCATCATCGGGGAGATGGAGCAGCTCTGTCTGCAGGAGAACGCCCCGGAACTCGTGAGCTCCCTCCTGAAGAAGTTCGACGTCCTCACCGGGCTCTCTGCCTGGTCTGACTCGCGACACACGCACTGACCCGGTCCACTGCCGATCTCCGACGCGACGCCCTGGCGATCATCCAGGCTGCCCTACGTGCGGCCGACGCAGGACTGTTGGTGGAACGGGCGCTGGAGGGATTCCACCTCGAGAGCCATGGGCGAGGCGTGTGGATCATTGCCGCGGGAAAGGCTGCGCCTTCGATGGCCAGCGCGGCCGTGGAGGCTCTTGGCGACGCCGTTTCGGGCGGGTTGATGGTCGCCCCCCGTGACGGCACGTCAGCGACCGCCGACATGGCGCGGCGACTGGGGCGGCTCGACTCGATCCGCGCCGACCATCCCGTGCCCGGAATGGCCAGCGAGCGGGCCGGCCGCTTGGCGGTGGCTGTCGCCCGCGCTCGGGGCCCCGATGAGTCGCTGCTGGTTCTCCTCTCGGGCGGCGCATCGTCGCTGATGGCCGTTCCGGCAACCGGCCTGTGCCTCGACGACAAGCGGCGCGCGAATGAAGTGCTGCTCCACGCCGGCGCTGACATCGAGTCGCTCAACGCGGTCCGAAAGCACCTGTCGGCAATCAAGGGTGGGCGGCTGGCGGCCTGCTCGAGCGCCCCCTGCTCGTGCCTGGCGATTTCCGACGTCGTCGGCGATGATCTCAGCGTCATCGCATCGGGCCCAACCGTGGCCGACCCGACCACGTTCAGCGACGCTCTCCAGGTGATGAGGCAGTACGGGGGGTTGGCGGTCTACCCTCCCGCAGTCGTTGCGCACCTGGTCCGGGGAATCCAGGGAGACGTCGAGGAAACGCCCAAGCCCGGAGCGCTCAGCCTGAAACGCAGCGTGGCCACCGTCATCGGCGGGCGGCGCGATGCTATGCGCGGTGCGGGCGTGGAGGCGGCGGCCCGAGGGTACTCAGTCATCACGCTCGATGATCCCGTCGTCGGAGAGGCCCGCCACGCCGGGCGAGTCCACTGCGCGCGGGTGTTGGAGCGTACGTCGAGCATGCCGAGACCCGTCTGCATTGTATCGAGCGGAGAAACGACGGTCGCCGTCAAGGGAAGCGGGCGTGGGGGGCGCAATCAGGAGTTTGCGCTCGCGTGTGTCGAAGTGCTCGGCCACGCGCCGGCCGAGGCTCTCCTTGCCAGCGTGGGAACCGACGGGGTGGATGGACCGACTGATGCCGCAGGAGCCCTTGTGGACGCGCGGAGCCTGGCGCGCGCGCGCGCCCTTGGCCTCTCCGCGGACGGTGCGCTGAGGAACAACGAT
>CAZCEL010000146.1:3115-9669 GCA_964497175.1 uncultured Bifidobacteriaceae bacterium | reverse complement strand
GCGTGGCATCGTGCTGGCGTCAGGCGACGAGGTGCCGGCGCGCCTGGTCGTCTCGAACCTCGATCCGCGGCGCACCATGCTCGACCTTGTCGACCCGGTGCACCTGCTTCCGGATTTCCGGCGAGCCATCCGGAACGTTCGGATGCGGGGCACGCTGGCCAAGGTGAATTACGCCGTCTCGGTGCTGCCGTCGTTTGGGGGGCTTCGGGATCACGACCCTCAGAGCCAGAAGGCCGCGCTCAGCGGGTGCGTGCGACTATGCCGCAGCATCGACGGCATCGAGCGGGCGTTCGACGCCGCCAAGTACGGCGGATTCTCCGACGAGCCCTGGATCGAGCTGGCGATTCCCTCCATCGCCGACCCGCGCCTTGCGCCCGACGGTCATCACGTGATTTCGGCGTACGTGCAGTTTGCGCCCTATGAGCTCCGCCGGACCACGTGGGACCAGGAGCGCGAGCGGCTGGGAGACACCGCGACCCGTACAATCGCCTCCTATGCGCCCGGGTTCGAACGGACTATCGTAGCCAGGCAGATCATCACGCCGCTCGATCTCGAGCGGACGTACGGCTTGACTGGCGGACAGATCTTCCACGGCGAGCTCGCGCTCGATCAGTTGCTGCTCGCGCGGCCGCTTCTGGGCTGGGCGCGCTACCGGACGCCGATCGAGAATCTGTTCCTGTGCGGAAACGGCACGCATCCGGGCACAGGGCTCGATGGACGGGCGGGCCTCCTCGCCGCTCGGGAAATTGTCAAGGACTTGGGGCGCTGAGCGATGCGAACGCTCGTCATCTTTTCCGATCCCGAGCAGCCGAAGGTCGATGAGGTCGGCGGCAAGGCCCACTCGCTCATCCGGATGACGCAGGCGGGGCTGCCCGTTCCGCCAGGCGCTGTGCTGACCACGAGCTTTTTCGCACCCTGGTTCGACGACATCAAGGCCCGCTCACCGTGGCGCGCGCTGGCCCACACCAGCGTCGAGGAGTGGCCGACTCTCTGTGAGGAACTGCAGCGGCTGTGTTCGGCAATCCTCCTCGCCAGTCAGCAGCGCCACGTCCTGGAGCAGTGCCGCCAGGCGCTGGCCAAGGCGCCGGACCCTCAATCGTTTGCGGTGCGATCGTCCTCACCCGAAGAGGATATGGCCTCGACCTCGTTCGCCGGCGGCTACGACACCCGTCTCGGAGTCGGCCTGGCCGATCTCGAGGGCGCCCTTCGCGGGTGCTTCGCGTCGAGCTTCGGCGAGCGCGTGCTCGTCTACAAGCGGGCGCGCGGCTTCGACGTGCTGTCGCCGCGGCTCGCCGTGGTCATCCAGCAGCAGATCTCGAGCGACGTGGCAGGCGTGGGGTTCTCCCTCAATCCGCTGACCAACGACTATGACGAGGCCGTGATCGACGCGTGTTGGGGCCTCGGAGAGCCGATCGTCTCGGGCCGCGTGTCCCCGGACCATTTCATCGTCGATAAGGTGAGCCGGCGGGTGATCGAACGCAGACTGGGTACGAAGCGGACGTCGAGCTGGCTGGATCCCGCCGGTGGCACGCTCGAACGCGTGGACCATCGCGCCTCGGAGTTTTCGCTGAACGACGCGCAGCTTGCTGAGATCACCGATCTGGTGTGCCGAATCGAATCGCTCTACCGGCAGCCGACCGACATCGAGTGGGCGTGGGCAGACGGCCGGTTTCACGTGCTCCAGGCGCGACCCATCACCACGTATGTGCCACTGCCGCCGGAGCTGGTGACCAGACCCGGCGAACGCCGGCGTCTCTACCTGGACGCGGCGCTGGCAGACGGACTGACCTGTCACGAGACTGGCGCTGTGGCTCTAACGCCCGGCCAGCCTGGTTCCGATAAGACACCCACGGGGAGCGGCCAGCATGTGCAGTCTTGTGCAATCCTGGCACGGCGTCTGCGACGGTAGAGGGTCCGATGGAAGCTGAGTACACAGCAGCGATTCGAACACTTGCAGCGGCGCTCGATGCCCGCGACCCGTACTCGACAGGCCACTCCGACCGCGTCAGCGTCCTCTCGATGGCAATTGGGCGTCAGCTGAGGCTGGCGGCCGACGAGTGCGAGGTCCTCCGGCTCGGAGCCCTCCTGCACGATATCGGCAAGATTGGTGTGCCAGAGGAACTGCTGTGCAAGCCGGCGCCACTGACGCCGCTCGAATACGACACCATCAAACAGCATCCAGTGCTCGGCGCCCGGATTCTGAGCGCAGTGCCGTTTCCAGGCCGGCACCTCACGATCGTCGAGCTCCATCACGAGCGACCCGACGGCCGCGGCTATCCCTACGGTCTCTGCGGCGACGACATCCCTCTGCTCGCGCGCATCGTGCATGTTGCCGACGCCTACGATGCCATTACCAACGCGCGTGCATACCGATCCGCGCGGACGAGCGGCGAGGCCCTCCGCGAACTGTGGCGGTGCGCCGGCACCGACTTCCATACCGACATCGTCGCCGCGCTGGCCACGGCCCTGTCCTCCTCGCCACTGCTTGGGCGTCTGCGCGCTCGGACCCGATCATTTGACGAAACCGGGCCGCGATCGCGTGAGGCCGTTGAGAATCTGAACATCTAGCACTGGAAACCACGCTAGTGTAGTCGCCGGTTCATGTCGCCGGGCTTCACCGTCGTCGCCCTTGTCTCAGCCTTCAACGAAGAAGACATCGTCGAGCAGGTCGTCGCCGACCTGATCCATCAAGGCGTTACCGTCTACTTCCTGGACGACGCGTCGACCGATCGCACCGCCGCGCTGGTCGAGGGCCATGTCGGTCGCGGTGTCATGGCCATCGAGAGGCTTCCGGCCACGCCAAACGGGGAGTTCAGCTGGCGCCGGATCCTCGCGCGCAAGGAGCAGCTGGCCAGCGAGCTCGACGCGGACTGGTTCATTCATCACGACGCCGACGAATTCCGGGAAGCGCCCTGGACCGACCTGTCGCTGGCCCAGGCAATCGAACGGGTCGACCGCGAAGGCTACAACGCGATCGACTTCGCGCTGTTCGATTTCCGTCTCACACACGACCGGTTTGCGTCAGGCGACGACGTGAGGGCGAGCTTTCCGTGGTACGGGCCGGCGGCCGAGTGGAACAGAATTCAAGTGAGGTGCTGGAAGAAATGCCTGCAGGGCTTGGACCTGCTCGGAAGTGGCGGGCATGATGTCGCGTTCCCTGATCGACGAGTCTACCCGAGGAGGTTCATCCTCAGGCACTATCCCATTCGAAGCTCTGTGCACGGCCGCCGCAAAGTGTTCGAGCAGCGTGTGCCCCGCTTTCCCTCCGGCGAACGGCAGCTCGGATGGCACGTACAGTACGACGATGTTCACCCGGAGGACAGCTTCATTTACGAGATGACCGGCATGAAGCAATACGACCCGATGCAGGCCAGGCTCGATCTCGCCGACGAGGACCTTCGACGAAGCGAGCGGGCACGGGAGGCGGCGATAGGCGAGCAAGGCACGCTGCAGGCGGAGCTCGACGTGGCACACCGGCAGCTCAGTGCTCTGGGTGCCGAACTGGCGCGGGTGGCCGGCGAGGTCGGTGCGCTCGGGCGCGCGCGCGCGGAGCAGGAACACGCGCTCGATCATCTCAACAGGGAGCTTCAGGCCGTTTACGCCTCGAGGACCTGGCGGTGGACGCGGCCGGTTCGCGCGCTGTTTGCCAGGTGGCTGCGCCCGTGATCGACGCCGGCGATGATCGATGCGAGCGCCTCGTCGAGGCTTGAGCGCAGGCGCTCCCTGGAGTACTCCGAGCGGACGCGCCGGAGAGCCCCCTCGCGCACCATCTCCCACTGATCCTGGCTGGTCAGGAGCGACACGCAGGCGTCCGCGAACCCGTCGGCCGTGCCCGCGGCCAGCAGGTCGGCGCCATCGACCCATCCGAGCTGCTCGGCGAGCAGCGGCGTGCAGACGACCGGCACGCCGTGAGCCGCCGCGTGAATGACTTTGATGGGAATGCCGGCGCCAAACCGGGTCGGTGCGATGAACACCCGGGCGCGGTCGTAGAGCGGTTCCAGATCGACGGTTCCGGCGACGACCTCCACGTCTGGGATGTCGATGTCGGACACTTCCGGTGGTGGGTCCTGGCCGACGACCGTCAGGTGCGCCCGCGGCAGCCGCGCTCGAACACGGGGCAGAACCTCCCGAACGAACCACAGGACCGCATCGGTGTTGGGCGAGAGCTCGTGAAACGCTCCGACAAACAGCAGCCCATCCCGATCTGCCCAGGATCGCTGGCCGAGTCGTGGCTCGACGGCATGGCCGACGACGTGCACGGTGGAGGCGCGGGCGGACTCGAACCGGCGGCGCTCGCTGTCGGATACTGACCAGACGCCGGCCACACCATCCGCGAGCGCAAGCTCCTCGTCGACGAGCCGCCGCACCTCCTCATCGGGTGCGGGCCTGCCTGCCAGGCGGCGGCGGCCCTCGTCGCGGATGGCTTCGACGGCCTCGGCGTCGTACAGCACGGGCGGCCCCCAGCGCGACGGGCTGCCGAGCCGCGCCCGGAGCAGCCGCATGTTGTGCGCTCGACTGACGACGATGCAGTCGTAGAGGCTGGCCCGTTCCTGGCAGAACTCCTTGAGACGTCCCGGGCCCCAGCCGAGCATCACCTCGACCGACACGGGAATGTCGAGATAGGCATCGCGCCAGTCCTCGCCCACGAGAGACGTCGGATAGAGCGTGACAAAGTGTCCGAGATCGTCGAACGCGCGAATGATCTCGGCGGCGCGCGGAAATCCGAAGCCGGCCGACAGGCGCGGCGTGCGATCGTCGACGAACAGGACGGCTAAGCCGCGTCCGGGGCGTCGGCGCGCGGCCAGCATCCCGGTGCTCGCGCAATCGGGCTGGCCGCGGAGCCACTCGCGATGCTTTGCGCAGAACGCGTCGCGTGCAACCGTCTGGCGCGCCACGGCCGCCGCGGCCGACTGGGCGCTCGCGAACTCGACGTGCAGCGCGACGGTCCCAGGGTCATAGACGACGCGGTGTCCCGACTGCCACAGGCGCACGCAGTAGTCGACGTCCTCGTAGTACGCCGGCGCGAAGCGCTCATCGAACCCGCCCAGATCGAGGAAGAGCTGTCGCGGCGTCAGGAGCAGCGCCGCGGAGCAGAAATCCACGTCGCGCGCGAACTGGTACTCGGGAAGCCCCGGGGAATCACCACGCCCATATCCGCTGCACGAGCCGTCCCGCCACAGGATGCTTCCGGCCTCCTGGAGGCTGCCGTCGTGCAGCAGGATCCGGCCGCCGACCGCGCCAACGCGGGGCGATCGCCCGGCCGTGCGCACGGCGGAGGCAAGGCTCCCGGGAAGCAGCTCCGCGTCGTTGTTGAGAAAGAGCAGATACTCACCCGTGGCGGCGGCGGCGGCGAGGTTCGACGCGCGCAGGAAGCCGACATTCTCGGGGGACTTGATGATCGTCGCTCCTTCCACTCGTGACAGCAGCCTGGCGGTCTCGTCGCTCGACGCGTTGTCCACCACGACCAGCTCGACTGGCAGCGCCTGTTCGAGCAGTGACCGAAGGCACCTGAGAGTGAGCTCCGCACGATTGAACAGGACGAGGATCACCGACACCTGTGATTGAGCGGTGTGGGCGAAGGGAAGCCGCGCGCCGGAGGCCAGAAATGCCTCGAGAAGCGTGCGGGATGATCGGGCGAGGGTGCCCTTCCAATCGGGATCGTGACCCGCCAAATCCGCGGGCGAGGACGAGGTCTCAGATGAGGTCGCCATGACGCCACGCAGATGTCGGAGGTCGATCAGCCAGCGCGAGGGCGAGAGCGGCAGGCGGCCGTCCCTGAGAGCGGCCAGTGCCAGGCGCGCAGCCGCTGCGGCAAACCGTGGCCAGCTGAAACGATCCGGCATCAGTGGCGGATTACTGGGGAATCGACGGGTCGCTCTCGGCAATCAGGACGCGTTTGAGGTACTTCACCGGCTGGCCGTCCTTGGTGGCCGGCTGGAAACGCCAGGCCTTGGCAGCAGAGACGAACCACCGCGCCCGGAACTGATTGCGCGGGCTCGCCAGGTGCGCCGATTCAACCATTCCACGCGCATCGATGAGGACGTCGAGCACGGCCATGTCCGACTCCGGCATGCCCGGTGGCGGAGGCGGCGGGAGGAACGGGCCTCGAGCGACCGGCTCGATGACGCCCTGATCGCGGCTCGTGTAAATCCGCGATGCGGCAGCCTCGCTCTGGCTGGCGAACGCACGGCTCAGGTTGGCGAACTCGGTGACCGTCCATCGGAGCTCGGACGCGTCGGTGGACTCCTCGCCCTCGAGGAGCTTGAGCACCTGGGAAAACGCGTCGACTGCCCGCGCATACTGGCGCCGGTCGTACAGCGCCTGGGCGCGGCGAAACTCGTCTTCCGCGCGGCGAAACACCCGTGAGGCCGCGAGCGGAGCCGAATCCGATGCGGCAGCCGGGGGCTGCGGATTGGCGCCCCTGGCGACCGATCGCGCGGGAGGTGACGCGGGCGAGCGCGTGAAAGCGGCCGTGATCGAGCTCGGCCTGACGGCCGTGGGATTGGACCGGCTGCCCGACGTGCCGGCTCACGAGGTGGATGTGCCGCGCGTCG
>CAZCEL010000146.1:0-3105 GCA_964497175.1 uncultured Bifidobacteriaceae bacterium | reverse complement strand
AAGCAGGATGTCGCCGCGAATCGGTGCGCCGCGCTTGATCGTCGCCGGGTCGATGAGCGGCTGTGGCGTAAGCAGCAGATCCGATCCGGCGGCAGGCGCCGGGGGCTCCGCTTCGACCACTGCCTCCGGCTCGACAGGAGCGACTTCCTGAGTGCCCGCACCGGTTCCCGCGTTTCGGATGATGAGAAATGCCGCAATCGCCGCGAGGCTGGCTGAGCCGACCGCGACAAGGACGACGCTCGTCGCCGGGAGTCGCACGGAGAGCTTCCTCCCGACGTTCTTGGGCTGTGGCTTCTCCGGTTCAGGTGGTACGTGATGCTGCACGGGCGGGCGGGCCGGCTCGCGACCGGTCAGATTCGCGTCGCGCTGGCGTGCGCGCTCGTACAAGGTCACGAGCTTGTGCTGCCGGTTCGGCCGCTCCCACCTGCCGAGCTCGCTCGTGAACTCCGCGAGCGACATCGTGGTAGCGTTCGAAGCCGCCTGCATGACCACGAGCCGAAGCCCGGGCGGCGGATTCCGTTCGGTGAGAAGCTGACTGAGCAGCCGGCCCAACCCCAGCATCCCGCCAGCTGCGTCGCCCTGCTCCAGTTGGGCGCGAAGCCTGCCGTCCGCGTCGAGCCAGATTCGATCGGGTCCAGGGATGCCACCCACAACCTGGCTGGCGTCGGGAATCAGCTGTTCGATCAGCTGCTGCACCACCGCGACCGCGTCGTGCCACTCGAACAGCATGCCGCCCGAGATGAGCCGTGCAAGGGGAACCGGGGCGCGGCCGTCGGCCATGGATCCCGATTCAGGGGCAACGAGGTCGGATTGACCGCCGGAACCGCTCATGAGAATAGCTGATTGGAGATGATTGCTCCCGCGCGGGCGATCGTCAAGAGGCCGCGCGGTGCAAAACCGCACACTTGTGCCGGCAGGCGACGCCTTCTCGTAATCGCCGCCGGGAGCTATCGCCCCGGCTTGAGCACGATCTCAACCAGCTTTACATAGGCAATGGGCGTACCGTTTCTCGTGGCCGGTCTGAATTTCCATGCCGGCACCGCCGCCAGCAGGAGCGGATCGTATTGCGGATGGATACTCCGCTGAACCGTGGCCCGCAGCACGCTTCCTGTGTCATCGATCACGAGCTCCAGCGTGCCTCGGAACTCCCGCCTCCGATCGTCGATGACGCCGGGGATCCAGCGAGGGAGCGTCTGAAGCAGCGCCACGGGGCCAACGACTCCCACATCCCCGTCTCGGCCGACTGGCGCAGCGGCAACTGGCTCGGAGGCCGGGTCGGTCGGTGCTGCAGGCCTGGATGGAACAGCATCGACCGGTGTGGTCGTTGGCGGCGGCGCGGGAGCATCGATCTGGCTGACAAGCGCTTCCTGGGCTGCCGGTTGTGGACCTCCCGCGTCGGTCTGCTCGGCCACTGGCGAGGGTGCCGGCGTTGCGGCGCCAGCGACAGCCTTCGCCAGGTCCCGGAAGCCAACCGCGATGGTTCGAAGGTCGCTCAGCCCGGTGATGGTCTGCGCGTCGGGATCGTCGAGCAGCGTCACCACGAGGTCGAAGGCCGCGACCGCTTGCGCTTCCTTCCGGTCGAACGCCGCCCGGGCGCCGGCGTACGACCGCTGCACGAGTCCAGGGAACACGGCGCGCCGCACCTCGCGAAACGCCGCACGAATGCGAGGCGATGCCTGAGCCTCCGACGGCTGATGAAAGGGATTCGCGGTAACCAGCGCTTCGATGGCGCTGCGAGCCTCCGCCGTGCGATTGAGCGCAACCAGGCAGAACACTCTGTACTCGGCGATCGCCGTGCCGTCCTGCGAAGCAGGATCGGCCTGAAGGCCATCGAGCAGCTCGAGCGCTTCGTCGTACGCCGCCGACTGATACAAATCCTTGACCCGCGTCAGGGCCTCGTCGTTCGCCGCGACGGTCGAACCCGAGAGCAGGCAGACCAGGGTGACCATGTGCAGCGCCTGAAACCGCCGCCGTACGCGGGGTGCGACCCATCCGGGCCGGTGGCGCTCGCGGTGGGCTGCTGGGGCGGCGCGCGGTGGCCAACTGGTCACACGTCGAACCACGGATGCCGATCTGCTGATGATCCGAATGGCCGTCATACGCGGCACCTCGCGCGTCACGTCGAAGTGTCCGTGAGGGGAGAAGGCAATCGTACCGCGTCTGCCGCCGATGTACAAGTGGCGTGCGACGCCCGTCCGCCGATCGAGAAAGGCACGGGCGTGTGGGCGGCCTGTACGCGCTCGGTGGAATTGTGTATGATGCGCGCTCAGGTGCCGAGGTGTACCAGCAGGCTCCGGAGTGGGAACAGCGCCTCTCCGAACTCCAAGCACAGATCGATCGCCTCAGCCTTTCGCTCCACCTCTGGCGACAATCGCAGGACCATCTCCAGCCCCTGGAGCGCAGGCTGGCGCAGCTGACCGATCAGTGCTCCGGTCTCCTCGAACAGTGGACGTTGACGGGTGAACGGCACGCCCAGGCGGTGGGCGAGCTGGAACATCGTCTCAGCGACTGGAACGACATCGAATCCCGCCTCCATGGCGACACCTCGACGCGACTGCACGATCTGGAGCGGATGATCGAGCACGAATGGGCCGCACTGCGCCAGATCCATCAGGAACCGGTAAAGGAGCTCCGAGTCCAGGCCGCGAGCCTCACCGAAGCCTGCGTCGCGGCGGCGACGTCGGCGCAAGGCGGACTCGAGCGCGCCGAGGCCCGCCTCGCGGGACTCGAGGCGCGGTTCCTCGAGCGGATGTCGGAGCTGTCGCGCGAGATTCAGGCGGCGCTCGGCGAACTCCGCGCGCGCCTCGAACCTCAGCCGGCGCTAGCCACCACGGCGGCCGCCTGGCCGCTCGAGGGCGTGATGCGCCTGCACAACCAGCTGCGCGGGTCCGAGCCCGACGCGGAGCCCGAGGGGCCGCTGCCGCCCGCCGGTCATGGAATCCTCTCGATTGGCGCAGCCGACGAGACCGCATCCTCGGCCTCCGAGCTCTCCGAACGCGTGGAATCGCTCGCGCGCGCCCTCGACGACGAGCGGATCGAGATTCGCGAGACCGTTCGGCGTACCGAGCGATCGGACCGGAAATGGCACGTCGCGGTTGCGCTGCT
>CAZCEL010000145.1:0-9684 GCA_964497175.1 uncultured Bifidobacteriaceae bacterium | reverse complement strand
ACGAGATCATGCCTAGTCTCGTGGGCTCGGAGATGTGTATAAGAGACAGCTCTCATGGTATGTCTACAGAGGACCAAGCAAAGTCACCTTCGATCCGCCTCAGATCAAGGAGTGGGAAGATCACCGGGACGGGGCGAACTCGCCGTGGGCCGCGGGTTTCGTCACGCCGCCAATTCCCGAGGGCGGCAAGTGGGTCGCGCGGGCGACGTTCGCCGAGCCGGGCACGTACGTCCTGCGATGTTTCGCCAGCGACGGGGGTCTCTCGGCATCAGAAAACGTCACCTTCGTCGTGAACCGCTGAGGCGTCCTATCTATCGCTGGGTGAGCCAGCTGAGCGCCCCTGCTGGTTCGATCACCCTCAGCGGTGCATTCGGGTATCCGGCCGGGTCGCGTGTCACGAGCGCGTCGCAACCGCTGGCCTCGGCGGCGGCTGCGCACACCGCATCCTCGAAGTCAGACCAGGCGAGTGCGAGTGCCCTTCGCACGACGTCGTCATTAACCGGAGCGACGTTGAAGACACGAATGAGACGTTCCACTCCCTCACGCGCAAATGCTGCGCCACGAGCTTTCTCGATCAGATAGAAGAGTGGCGTGACGCCGTGGGCCGGGACCATGCCTTGCCCCTGTCCTCGTTCGATGGCTGCCCACAACGCAGCCGCGACATCGGCGTGCGGGCGTCGGTCGAGGATCACGTCGAGGAAGACGTTGAGATCGAGCAAGAGACGCTTCACCGGTACTTCCGGCTGAGATGCCGGCGGTGTGCATCTGCAGGAACGCCCCGAGCCGCGCCGCGGAGCAGGCGCAGTACCGGTGTCTCGTCGTCAGACCTGGGCGGCTTCGACAACAGGTCGAGGTACCGTTCAACCAGCCGCGAGACCGACGTACGTCGGGCAGCTGCGTAGCGTTTGGCGCGGCGAACCACCGTTTCGTCCACGCTGAGCGTCAACTTTGGCACATACGTATGCTATCACGTCATTCATACGTATCGAGCCGGGTATCCGCCGCCATGGCGGGCGACCTGCCGAGCGCCGAGGGCGCGCCAACCCCGATTCGCCCTGTCAGACCTGTGGACAAGGCATGGGGAGGTTCAAGGGGCGAGGGTCGATCTACGACTGTCGCGGACCAGGTAGGCGACGCGGTCGCCGCTCGGCATGATCGTGGGAAGCAACGTGAACCCTTCTGAGGTGATCTGCCGATCCCCCGCCGTGTCATGCAGCCAGATCGTCCCCTGCCCGAATCCGATGCTCGTGATCAGGTGACGTCCGTCGGGCGTTACGGCAGTCCCTTCCTGCTCCGCCGGTCCCGAGGTGATCTGTTCGGGCACTCCGTCTGGATAGCGCTGCCGCCAGACATGAAAGCCGCCTCCGGCATTCGAAGAAAAGTACATCCAGCGGCCGTCTGGCGACCATGCCGCCGTCGTGCACTGGGCGTCAGGTGGACCAACAGGGCGGCCCGTTGACGAGGCGTCGAACGGCATTAGCCGGCAGGGCTGCCAGCCGCCACCATCCATTTCGACGATGAGCAGCGACTTCCCATCTGGAGACAGCGCGGCGACTTCCCATCTGGAGACAGCGCGGACCGGTGTGCCATGCCGCCTTCGAGCGGCGGCTGGTACACCCAGCGATGGTCGCTCCGAGTCTCCGTGGAGGTGACGATGCCCATGTGAACGCCCGACGTGATCTCCGAGTACAGCAATCGGCGGTCGTCGATCCAAGACAGGCCTGAGGCGTTTGGCAGAAAGGGCTGCGGTGCCCCCCCGAGTACTGGCACGTGCCAGGAATCCCAACGGAATCCCTGCGTCACTGCTGTGTAGATGACGCGCGAGCCGTCCGGACTGAAGACGGGCCGCTCCTTCTGCCACTGGTCCCGTGTGAGCTGCACGGGTTGTCCGGCGGGGAGCAGCTTGACCCACACCTGTCCGGGGTTCGACGAGGCGCCAAAATCGCCGCCGCGGATGAAAGTCAACATTCGGCCGTCAGGTGAAAGGGCAGGCGCCAGCGCTGAGTCGTTGAAATCGGTCAGTTGGACAGCGGGTTCAAGAGGCGGGGATGAGAGGAACCGCTGGCGGACGAGCAACGTCGCGCCCGCGCCAATAGCGATCAGCAGGAGCACGGCCGCGGCTGCCACAAGCGAGCGACGCCCTTTGCGAGACTGCACGGCTGCTCGAGCCGGGCCATCGTCCCGGTCCTGAGACGCTTGATCCAGATCGACCCGCAGATCGCCGCTCGGCCCCTCTCGCGGGGTTGCGCGCCAGACGGTCTGCGACCGTCTCCCCCTCGACCAGTTCCATCACGATCGCGGGCAGCCCGTCGGCATCTTCGAGGCCGAAGATCGTCGCGATATGCGGATGGTTCAGTGAGGCGAGGACACGCGCTTCGCGCTGGAAGCGCGCGAGTCGGTCCGGATCGGAGGCGAATGCGCGTGGCAGGAGCTTGACCGCGACGTCGCGTTCCAACTTGGTGTCACGGGCGCGGTAGACTTCGCCCATGCCGCCGGTGCCAATGAGCGAGAGAAGTTGATAGGGCCCGATGCGGCGGTCGTGGTCCATCTGCTCGCTTGGATGTGAGCCGTATTGTAAGACCGAAACAACGCGTTCGGACGTGCCAGCGAGGAAGCTGCCGACGCCTTCGAGTGCTCAGGCCCGCGGCCGGGCCAGCACTTCTTCGTAGTACTGCTCGTACAAGGGCACGATCTTCGGCTCGTTGTACCGCTCCCGCGCGGTCCGCTCGGCGGCCTCCGCGGCGCGCCCGTGCAGCGGCTCGTCGGTCAGCAGCCGGAGCACCGACCGCCCCATCCCGTCCAGGTCGTCGGGCTGGTGAAGGTACCCGGTGAGCAGGTGGTCGATCACCTCGGGCAGGCCGCCGACCCGGGACGCCACAACCGGGACGCCGCACGCCATGGCTTCGAGCGCCGCGAGCCCGAAACTTTCCTGGGCCGATGGCAGCAGAAACACGTCGCTCGCCGACAGCAGCGGGACGATCGGATCCTGCTCGCCGAGAAACAGCACGTCGCCGGCCAGCCCGAGCCGGCGGGCGAGCTGCGACGCCTCGACCGAATCGGGGCCATCGCCGACCATCAACAGCCTCGCGGCCACCTGATCTCTCACCCGCGCGAACACCTCGATGACGGCCGTGACGCGTTTCACCGGCCGGAAGTTCGACACGTGAATGATCAGCTTCTGGCCCTCCGGCGCCAGCTGCGCTCGGAGCGGAGCCACGTCGCGACGCCGGTAGGTGTCGCAGTCGACGAAGTTCGGGATGACGCGAATGTCTCGGCGCACGCCGAGCTCGCGGAGCGTGTCGGCTCTCAGACTTTCCGACACCGCGGTCACGCCGTCGGACTGCTCGATGCTGAATGCCACGATCTCGGAGTAGGAGCGGTCGGCGCCGAGCAGCGTGATGTCGGTTCCGTGCAGCGTGGTGATCACGCGCGGGCCGCCGCCGTCGGCGGTCGACGCCAGGATCTGCTTCGCCAGGTACGCCGCGGAGGCGTGAGGCACGGCGTAATGGGCGTGCACCACGTCCAGCCGCTCATCTCGCGCGACCTGGACGATCTTGTTCGCCAGCGACAGCAGGTACTGCGGCTCCCGGAAGAGCGGGTAGCTGGGAGTGTCTACGCGGTGGAACGTCAGCCCGGGCTGGTAATCGCCGAGCCGGACCGGCGTATCGCTGCTCAGGATGTGTACGTGATGACCGTGCAGCGCGAGACTCTTGCCGAGCTCGGTGGCGATGATGCCGCTGCCGCCGATCGAGGCATAGCAGATGATGCCGATGTTCATCTGCTCAGATGCCTGAGGAGCGTCGGTCGCACGACCGGCTCACCGACGGTGAAGCCCTCGGCCCAGAGGACGCCGGCCATCGCGCCCAGGCGCGCGTCCCGGCTCTCGATGAGCCGGCGGAACGACGGCGCGTTCAGCCGGGTGGCCACCTTCCCGCCGCCCGGCGCCGCAAACTGGCTCGCGTGACAGTCGAGGGCGCTGCGCTTGCGATCGTAGTGGTCCGACACGTCGATGATGAACGACGGCGCCGCCTCGTCGTTGATGAAGTAGTAGCAGATCCAGTCGACCCTCCAGGCCTCGCCCTCGGCCCTGTAGCGAGGCAGGCCGGCGTTGAACGCCGCCTCGGTCAGCACCCGGCTCGCCGCCTCATGATCGGGGTGACGATCCGCCCAGTGCGGGACCGCGATCACGCGCGGTCGGTGTTTGCGGATGAACGCCACCGCCTCGTCGAGATGGCCGGGCTCTTTTCCGATGCGGCGGTCCGGCCACCCGAGATTCTCGCGCCACGCGGCCCCGAGCACGTGCCGCGCGGCCTCGGCTTCGGCCAGCCGCTCCTCGACGGTCCCGTTGCTGCCCAGCTCGCCGGCCGTCAAGTCGGCCAGGCCGACGCTGAGTCCCCGCGAGGTGTGCAACGCTACGGCGCCCCCCAGGCCGATCTCGATGTCGTCGGGATGAGGACCAAAGGCGAGCAGATCCATCAACGATTGAACCCGAACACGTCGTCGGCCGCCCCGACCTCGCCAAGATGGTGCCGCAACAGGATCCGGCTCGCCAGATACGCACCCGTGACGCCGTGGCTGGCATCGCCCAGAGCGAAGAGATGATGGGGAAAGTTCCGGTGCGGCCCGATGTACGGCAGCCGATCGGACGTTCGCGAGTACGCGGCGTCCCACCCGCGCGCGGGCATGATGCCCGACATGTCCGGATGAAGTGTGGACAATTCGTACATCAACTGCCCAGTTCGCTGTACGAGTGTCTTGTCCCGTTGTCGCACCGGCATGTTCCGGAGGTCGGCCCCTGCCACGAGCAGCCGCTCACCGTTCACCCACCGCACGATGTGCGGGGGAACGGCCGAGTCGTGCAGCACGGTTTGAGGCCCGCCGATCGTTTGACGCACTTTGGCCGGAATCGGGTCCGTCAGGACGAGATACGACGTGTCGAACCAGAAGTGGCGCTCGAGCGATCTGAAGAGCTCGGTCGGCACGAGGGTAGCGATGACGACGCGGCGGGTCCGGATGACGCCCTCTTTCGTGAAAACGTTGGCAATTCTCCGCGTGAAGGTGACCTTCTGAACGGCTGAGTGCTCGAACAGTCTGGCGCCACGATCGGCGGCCGCCTGCGCGAGGCCAAGTGTCGCTCTGTACGGATCCAGGGTGGCGCCGCCCTGCGTTCGGACAGCCAGAGCGGCCGACACCGAGGATTCGGCCGCAAGCGCTCGCGGGAGGACGATGGACGCCTCCAGCCCGGCGGCCCGGCGCGCCTGCAGCTCACGCCGCAGGGTGACGGCCTGCTCGGGTGACATGGCCACGGCCAGCGTGCGGTGCGGCTGCAGGTCGCACCCGACGTCGAGCCTGCGAAGCAGCGCGGCAAAATCGAGCGCCGCGCGCCGCCAGGCCTGCCAGGCGTGACGCGCCGCCTTCAGCCCGTGCGCCTTCTGCATGTCGACGAAGCTCGCACCAGGATCGTCCGAGAGCCACCCGGTCGACGATCCGCTGCTGCCGCGGCCCAACCGGTTGGCCTCGAGCAGCACGACCTTGACGCCGGCCGCCGCAAAGGCGTAAGCCGTCGCGCACCCGGTCAGGCCACCGCCCACCACGACAACCTCGGTCGCGAGCCGCCCGCGCTGGCGGGGCAGCGATGGAATCAGGCTCTTCGGACAACCATCTACCCACGGCGACCGGCCGTACATTGTCATCGGTCGCCGATTGTACTTCGCGGAACTCGCGGTAATATATGCGGGCGATATAACGGTCCCGAGACCTTCTTGGAGGAACCAGTCATGTGGAATCGATTCGGTGCGGCCGTGGCGGCAGGTGCCCTTGTGGCCGTCGGCTTGATGAACCCGGCGACCGCCCAGGCTCAGACGCCGGCTTCGACTGACATCGTCGTCGAGAAGCCGACCTACATCACCATTCCGATGGAAATCATGGTGAACCGGCCGGCAGCCGAGGTGTGGAAGCGCGTCGGTGGATACTGCGCCATCGCCGAGTGGCTGCAGATCGCCGCGGGGTGCACCATGCTTTCCGGGAAGGACGGGGAGGTCGGATCCGTTCGGTCCGTGGCGACCGAGGTCCTGGTCGGCAAGACCGAGCTCTCGTACACCTACACGCAGCCGGTGAGGGCCGGCCGTCCGTACAACCTGTACCATGGCACGCTCGAAGCCAGACCGGTGACGGCCACCACGTCGAAGCTCGTCTACACGCTGATGTTCGACAACTCGATGTTGCCCGACGATGCGGCGCGCGAGAAGGATCGGGCTGGACGTGTGGCGGTCTTCACGCGAGCGCTGCAGAATATGAAGACGCTCGCCGAGGGCGGCACGCTGCCCCCGCCGCCAGCGCGCGGCACGCCTCCCGGACAGTAACGGGCGCCAGCAGGCGCCGCGCTGGTACGATGCCAGGGCAGCGCGGGCCTCTGGACGTGTGTCGTCAGATCCGCGGCAGCGATCTGGCGATCGCCACTTCAGTACGACCTGGCAGCGGCCTGTCTGCCCTGGCTCAGCGTGCTTCAGCGCGCGAATCGGGACCCGAACGCTGCCTGTCCCAGCGAGGAATCTCCAGCCGGCCCCGAGGAGAGAGACCGTACACCCCGAGCGAGGCGCGCTCGAACCAGCCGTACGCGTTCAGGTGCAGAATGGCCCACGCATTCCTCTCGCCAAGCGTGCGGGCGATGTGAACGGCTCTGGTCGGCCCGTTGTCCTGGAGGAACCGGCCGATCAGCAAGGCGGTCTGCCGGTACGCCGTCATGATGCCGCGCCTCTTCTCCATTCCCCCAGAATTGGGATCGCCCACCCGCCTCACGAACTCGCCGAGCAGCCGATCCCGGCGATGCTTCGATTGACGGGGGCGATAATCACCGGGACCGAGCACCACCTCCACTCCGTTCGTCATCCGGCCCTCATCGATCGCGAGCAGGCCCAGTCCCAGCATCCTCAGCAACTTCATGGTCTGTCGTCGTCGGGTCTTCAACGCTCCGCAGCGCCTCGGAACGCCGATGCAGACCTTGGACGTGACTGCCAGCCGGTCGACGGCCTGCAGGATCAGGCCGAGAGTGAGCGAGAGCTTGAGCTCGACGACGACCGGATCTTCCGCGCCACGAACTGCCAGCACGTCGCAGTCGTGAATCTCCCCTTTGACCTCGTAGTGCTGAGATTCGAGGAATCGCTTCACCGGAAGATAGAGATGCTCTTCATCCATGCTTGCCTGTGGGCGGCGTTCGGTGTCCAGTCGTCAGGTGGTTAGCGGAGGGCGCCTATGGCTTGTCGGAGTTGAAGATATCTACGGCGATTCCCCACGAGCCGTCCGACTGCTTCTTTCGGATCTCCACATACTTCCCTGCATCGTCGACGAGCCCTGGCGCTCCTTCCGGCTCGATGGTCATGGAGTAGGCCCCACGCACGTACGCCAGGTCCTCCCGCCCATCGATCTCGAGGATGTCCAGTTTGAAGCGCCTGACCTTTGGGAAAGCCTTCAACCACGCCTTGATCTGTGCCCGGCCCTGAACCGCGGGCTGGTGGGGTGGCAGGAGCGCCGCTTCTGCGTTGTAGAGGCCAGCGAGCGCATCGAAGTCCTGGCTCAGGAACAGCCGTCCGAACGTCTCGGAGCTTTCCCGAATCATCGCCGTGTCGTTGGGGGAGAGCGTCGTGGTTGCCGGCTGCGTCATGGCATGCCTCCTATGGTGAGTGAGAGAAGCGAAAGCTGGCTGCTCGGGTCCCGATCCGCCTGACATAGTTTAGTAGGAACCGTCGCGGGCGAACCCCATCCCGTGTCGGAAGGAGTTGACGTCGGGAGAGATGGCGCTCGACGCGCCTGTGCGTGCATGTGGTTTCCCCGCATGCCGGCCCTTTCACGCCGTCGCCCATTCTGCCGACAGCACCTCCGCCTGCTCCAGCACCGTCTGCGTGGCCTTCTCCTGCTTGTCGGGCGGGTACCCGTGCTTGCGCAGGATGCGCTTGACCAGAACGCGGAGCTGGGCGCGCACGTTCTCGCGCAGGGTCCAGTCGATCGTGACGTTGTTACGCACCGCCTCGACCAGCTCGCGCGCGATCGTGCGGAGCGTCTCGTCGCCGAGCACCTTGACCGCACTGTCGTTGGTTTCGAGCGCGTCGTAGAAGGCCAGCTCGTCCTCGGACAGGCCCAAGGCCTCGCCTCGCGCGTTTGCTTCCCGCATCTCTCTGGCGAGCTGGATCAGCTCCTCGATCACCTGCGCCGCCTCGATGGCGCGGTTCTGGTACCGGCGAATCGTCTGCTCCAGCATCTCGGCGAAGGACCGGGCCTGGACCACGTTCTTCCGCCGGCGGGTGCCGATCTCCCCCTTGAGCAGCTTCTGGAGCAGCTCGACCGCGAGGTTGCGCTGTGGCATGCCGCGCACGTCGGCGAGGAACTTGTCGGACAGGATCGAGATGTCGGGCTTCTGGAGCCCCGCCGCGGCGAAGATGTCCATCACGCCCTCGGGCGCCACCGCGCGCGAGATGATTTGGCGCACGGCGTGGTCGAGCTCTTCCTCGGGGCGGGCGTCACCGGGCGCGCGCTTGGCGAGGACCGACTGCACGGCCTGGAAGAACGCCACGTCGTCCCGGATGCGGAGGGCCTTCTCGTGCGGCACCGCGAGCGCGAAGGCTTGGGACAGCTCCCGCACGGCCCGCAGGCAGCGGTCCTTGCCGTTCTCCTGCTTGAGGATGTGCTCCTGCGCGACCGGCAGGAGGCCGAGGCGCTCCTGCGGCGTGCCCGCCGTCCAGCGCGAGCGGTCGAAGAGGTGGAAGAGGCCGCAGCAGACCTCGTACTTCTCCAGCATCACCGCGACCGCCTCGTCCTGGTCGAGCGCCGTGCGCCCTGTGCCGCCGCTCTCCGTGTAGGTCGCGAGCGCCGCTTTGAGCTCGTGCGCGAGCCCGAGATAGTCCACGACGAGGCCGCCCGGCTTGTCGCGAAACACGCGGTTCACGCGCGCGATGGCCTGCATCAGCCCGTGGCCGCGCATGGGCTTGTCCACGTACATCGTGTGCAGGCTCGGCGCGTCGAACCCTGTCAGCCACATGTCGCGCACGAGCACGACGCGGAGCGGATCGGCGGCATCACGGAAGCGGTTGGCGAGCGCCTCGCGCCGCGGCTTGTTGCGGATGTGCGGCTGCCAGTCGGGAGGATCGGAGGCGGATCCGGTCATCACGACCTTGATCGCGCCCCGGTCATCGTCGTCGTGCGCCCAGTCGGGACGGAGCCGGGCCAGCTCGCGGTAGAGCTCGACGCAGATGCGCCGGCTCATGCAGACGATCATGGCCTTGCCGTCCATCGCCTCCAGGCGCTTCTGGAAGTGCTCGACGATGTCCTGGGCCACGACTCCCAGACGCTTCTCCGCGCCGACCACGGCCTCGAGCTGCGCCCACTTGGTCTTGAGCTTCTCCCTGCGCTCGACCTCTTCGCCCTCAGTGGCTTCCTCGAAGTCGGGATCGATCTTCGGCCGCTCGGCCTCGTCGAGCGCGAGCTTGGCGAGCCGGCTTTCGTAATAGATCGGAACGGTCGCGCCGTCCTCGACCGCCCGCTGGATGTCGTACACGCTGATGTAGTCGCCGAACACGGCGCGCGTGTTCGCGTCCTGCAGCTCGATCGGCGTGCCGGTGAAGCCGATGAAAGAGGCATGCGGCAGCGCGTCGCGCATGTGCCGCGCGAAGCCGTCGATGAAGTCGTACTGGC
>CAZCEL010000144.1:0-9730 GCA_964497175.1 uncultured Bifidobacteriaceae bacterium | reverse complement strand
ATCTCGGCCCACCCAGTCAGGAAGACCCCTTCGTTGGTCCACTCGACACGCTGCGCCCCGCCCGGCGCGATGACCTCCGCATCACGTGCGCTGCCTCCAAACGCCGCCGCTGCAACCAGCGCGGCGCACGATCCGGTGCCCGACGAGGAGGTCGGACCGACGCCGCGTTCCCAGATCCGAACACGAATCCGGTCGGTGGCCTCCACCTCGGCAAACTCGACATTCGTACCGCCCGGGAACTGGGCGTGATGTTCGAGGGCGGCGCCTACGCGGCAAAAGCGATCCTCGTCCGGCAGCGGACCGAGCAGGACACAGTGGGGATTGCCCATGCTCAACTGCACAGTCTCTACGACCTCGCCGCCATGAGACAACCGGCACTGGCGGACGTCACTCGGGGTGCCCATCGCCGCGCGGAATGTCTGACGCACGCGGTCCCTCCCGACGCGGGTCAGGCGCCTGAGGCCTGCGTCAGTCTGGATAGTCACCTCCGCCACCTCGTCCGGCTCGTCGCGCAGGAGGATCGCGGCGAGCGCCCGGACGCCGTTGCCTGATATCTCCGCGGCGCTGCCATCGGCATTCACCAGGCGCATCCTGGCGCCCGTATCGGTCCGGTCGTAGGCGATCAACCCGTCGGCGCCGATCCCGGTATGGCGGTCGCACATCTGCCTGGCCAGGGCATCGAGCGCAACGCCGGCCACTACGCGCTGGGGCACGTACAGGAAGTCGTTTCCGTAGGCGTGAGCCTTGGCGAAGGCAATCATGGCGCTCATCTGCGACAGAAGGCCAGAAGATGCCAGCCAAACCTGGCCACGAGCCTGCGAGGAAGCACACCAAAGGCCCGGACGAAGACGCCGTTATACACAGCGCCTTTCCAGCCGCCGTGCAGGCGCGAGTGGACGGGAAACCGCTCGGGGACGATCCGCACATCCGAAAACGCCACCAGCAGCCGGCGGAACTCGCTCATGCTGAACTTCAGCAGCACCGGCGCGTCTTCGTGTTCGAGGCCCACCTTCATCACCTTCGACAACAGGTTCAGCCACGACACCCGGTTGTAGACCTGCACGATGGCTTCCCCGCCCGGCTTGAGGACACGCCGGAGCTCCGAGACCAGACGCGCGGGGTCGGGTGTGTACTGAACGACGCCGTGAGCGTACACGAGATCGAAGGTGTCGTCGGCGAATGGCAGGCGCTCGCCGTCCGCGACATGAAACTCACCGGCAAGTCCCTGCTGCGAAAAGTTGGCTCTCGCGAGCTCGATCGCCGAGAGCGTGAGGTCCACGCCGGTGACAATCGCACCCCCACGGGCGAACCTGGCGAGGTCGACGCCGGTTCCACAGCCGACCTCCAGAACCCTGCGGCCCTTGAACGCCTCGAAGGGCACCAGCCTCAGCAGATGATGCAGCTTCTCGAAATGGTACTCGGCCAGGTCCGCGAAGAATCCGCGCGAGCCGGCCGGATGACTCGTGATCTGCAGGTCGTGGATGTGGCGCTCCCAGTACGCGCGCACCTCGTCTATGGTGGCCACGGATAATGATATCGTGCGAGCTCCCGTCCATGCGTCGCGACACGAGTCTGCTCACCGCACGCACGTTCGATGTGCTCGTCGTCGGGGGCGGGATCTGCGGGCTGACCATCGCGTGCGATGCCGCGCAGCGCGGGCTGTCGGTGGCGCTCATCGAGCGCCATGATTTTGGCAGCGGCAGTTCGTTCAACCATCTCCGCACGATCCACGGCGGGCTGCGGTACCTCCAGACCCTCGACATCGCCAGGGCCCGTGAATCGGCCCGGGAACGTGACACGCTGGCGCGCATCGCACCGCATGCCGTTCAACCGCTGCCGTTCGTGCTGCCCGTGTTCCGGTCCCTGACAAGGGGGAAGCTTGCGATGCGGGCCGGCCTGCTGCTGGACCGTATCGTCTGTCGATCTGTCCCTGGCGCCGGGCCGGCGCTCCCCCGCCTTCCACTCAGCCGGCTTCTGTCGGTGCCCGAGGCTGTCGAACGTGTTCCCGGCTTCCGGAAGGTCAAGTCCATGACCGGCGCGGTCGTGTGGCACGACTACGTCACCATCGGGGCCGATCGCCTGACCCTCTCGTGGGCCGTCGCGGCGGCCAACCATGGCGCCGTGCTGGCCAACCATGTGGAGGCGACCGGCCTTGTCGTCGAGAACGGCCGCGTGGTCCGCGCGCACGCGCTGGACCGCATGGCGAGATCGCCGCTCGAAATCGATGCCCGCCTCGTCGTGAACGCAACCGGCGCCTGCGTTGATCGCCTCGTCCCGGCGCTCGCACCCATCCGAGGCACTCTCCTGCTGAAAGCGATGAATCTCGTGACGCGTCAGCCGGCGCCCTCCACGGCCGTCGGCGGCCGGACCGCGTTCGGGCGGTATCTGTTCCTCGTCCCCTGGCGGGGTCGCGCACTCTTTGGCACGTGGGAGTCGCCCGACGCCTGCGGCCCCGACGAGGTCGACGTCCAGCGGCGCGCGGTCGGGGAGTTCGTGGCGGACATCAATCAGGCATTTCCATGGGCCGGCCTCCGACTCGACGATATCTCGCTTGTGCACAGGGGCGTCGTGCCGGCGACGAGCGGCCCTGACGGGACCGTCCGCCCCCTGGGTGTCGAGGTGATTCGCGATCACGGGCGGGCGCGGGGACCGGAAGGCCTGGTGAGCGTCGCCGGGACGAAGTACACGACAGCGCGTGCCGTCGCCGAGCGCGTGACCGACCTGCTGCTGAGGAAACTCGGGAAGCCGCTGGAACCCTGTCGAACGGCGACGACCGCTCTACCCGATCTTGACCACGTCGCTGGCGTGGCCGAACTCGCGAGGAGCCGCCCCGCGCTTGGGGCGGCTTGCGGCGACGAGGGTGCGATCACAGGCGCCCATCTGGTATGGGCGGCGCGTCACGAGATGGCGATGACCCTCGGCGACGTTCTCATCAGACGGACACCGATCGGGGCGCTCGGCTACCCGGGTGACGCGATTGTGTCCGCAGCCGCCGCGATCGTAGCTGCCGAGCTCGGTTGGGACGAGGCACGTACTGTAGCGGAAGTCGCCGCGGTACGGCGGTTCTACCACCCGTTCATCTGAGCCCCTCCTTCAGGAACGCGATGAGTGGAGGATACGTCTGCTCCGGCGCCTCCATGTGCGGTACGTGGCCGAGACCGGGGATGAGGTGCAGGCGGCCGTTCCCGCCGGGGACGCTGTCGGCGATGAACTTCATGCGCTCCTTGAACACCGGCCCCGCCAGGCTGTCCTCGGCGCCGCCGAAGGCGAGCGTCGGCACCTTGATGTGCGCCCAGTCGGTCGTCACGGGATCAAGATACGTAATCTGTCCGATGAGCGCCTGCACCATCGCGTATCGCGGCCAGTCGGCGCTGAGCGTCCAGGCATAGCGGACCCGCGCGAACTTCTCGAATTCCGGCGTCCAGGCGGATGGGTTGTGCGACACGTAGCGGAAGAGTCCGGCGCGGATCGTCTGGTACGTGGAGCCCAGCGTCCGCTTGTAGGACTCGTCGACGCTGGTCCAGGGCCGGTCGTATCGCGGGTCCACGAGGCCAATCGGGTTGTAGATCACGACACGATCGGTCATGTCGGGGTACTGCGTGGCGAAGCGGGCCGCCAGCATGCCACCCATCGAATGACCCACGACCATGACCCGTTGAATCTTGAGTGACTGCAGGATGCGCCGGGTATTCAGCGCCATGTCGTGGAAGGTGTACGGAATGAGGGGTTTCGACGAGCGACCGAAGCCAATCTGATCCGGCACGACGACGCGGAAGCCTTCCCTGCGAAGGGCCTGGATGGGTCCCCCCCAGTAGAAACCGGCGAAGTTCATGCCGTGAAAGAGCACCACGGTGCGGCCGTTGGCAGGTCCCTCGGGCGCGACGTCCATGTACGCCATCCGCACCTCTTGGCCGTAGGTCGTGAATCCGAGGTACGAGACGGGCTGCGGATAGGGCACGTCCTCGCAGGTGATGCTCCCCGGCTTCACGTCGGTCGGCGTGGGCGGCCCGGGCGGCGCCTGCTGGGCGGTGGCTGCCGTCGCCGCGAACAACATCAGGAACACGACAAACGCATGGGCCATGCGATCCATCTCTTTCCTCCGGCGGTTATCCTACTCCCTGACACTTCGGGGCGGTTTCACGTTGCGCGTGGCGAAGGGGCAGCGCCGCAGCTCCGCGGCGGGATCGAGCCGCTTGGTCACCCCGCGCGGATTTCGGCGCCTCCAGGACGGTGCGCCGACCGTCGCCCGCGCGGCTGCTCCGAGGGCGCTCTTCGCTACACGCAACGCGGAACCGCACTATGGGGCAGCTGCCTGATCTGACGCACCGGCCGTCCGGTACTCTCGTACGATCCGGCTGCACGCCTCGATGACGCTGGTGAGGTAGCTCAGGTCGATATCGAACTGCATCGAGTGAGCTTGGGCCAGATGATCCGGCGTCAGGTCTACCCTGGCGCACGCTCGACCGTAGCGTTCCGAAGGTTCGATGGTGACGCGGAGATTGGGTTCAAAGGGATCGAGCACAGCGGCCGTCGCCTCGCCGCGCAACAGCGCGTCGCACTCACCGGCGAAGCGCTCGAGGTCGGTGATCTCGAGGATCGAGCCTTGTGCCCAGACCGCCGCGCCATGAGCACCGCAGTGGGCCGTGACGTTCAGCCAGTTGGCATCGCGCTCGTCGGCGGCCTCGGGAAACTCCAGACCGTGAATCCAGATCTGCAGACCGGCTACCCGCAGCGCGGGCTCGCCAAGATCTTGCGGCGACAGGCCCTGGCTCATGTCAGGTGCCTCATGGAATCTCGAAGGCGTTGAACACGTACGTGAAGCCGGCCGTGAAACCAACCGTCGGGTCCAGGGTCGTCAGGCCGAAGAAGAGGCCGGCATCCAGCCGAACCGAACCTCGCGTGTAGCGCCCGCCGACGTTCAGCAGGCCGCGCGTCTCCGTGCCGGGGAACGCGTCCCCACTGCGGGTCGAGACACGGCCCGCGAGCTCGCCTACCAATTCGGCGCGATCCGTGAGCGCGCGGGCAAACGAGGCGCCATAGGTCAGGACGTCATTCTGGCGATGCCCCTCGGTCGGGTCGCCGAGGATGGCAAAACCGAAGTTGCCCACCAGCCGGACTGATTGCACGGTCTTGGCGGCGAGGAGGGACGCGAAAAAGTCCGTCGTATCCTGGCCAAGGCCGCTCTCGTTCGAAGCGTTCGGGAGGCGAGTCGCGAACCTGATCGCAAAGGCGGGATGCCCCGCGGCCTCGGGCGCCAGCCGGATCTTGGTGCCGACAAACAGGTCCTCGATGTCGCTCGTGGTGTCGCCGGTGACCGTCAGGAGGCTCGACAGGGGCGCCGGCTGCCGCCGGCGGATCTGCAGCCGGTCGACGAGCCCGCCATCGATCTGGAGCTCCGCGATGGAGCTGATGCCGATGCTGAACCCGAAGGTCGGCACCCGCCACAGATTTCCTTCGAGGCCCGAGACCGGATACTCCTGATTGCGGGCGAAATCGATCCCGCCCTCGACGAGCACACGGCCCGCGCCGACCGGCTCGGGATCTTCGGTGGCCAGCGGCCTCTGCTGTGCGACAGCCGGCATCGCCCCGGCGGCGACACCGGCGACAAGGAGCCCCACGATCGCGTATCGACGAGCGCATTCTCTAATCAGCGAGCGAGCGGTCCGCTGCAAACCCGTCACCACAGTCACCGTATCCTCCTCATGTTGGATCCCTGCGCGGCGACGCTACACGCAACTGACACCCCCCTAGCTAGAATGTCCGTCGACTGTCGAGCAGCAGCGTCACGGGCCCCTCGTTGACCAGCGAAACCGACATCGTGGCCTGGAACTCACCGGTTTCCACGCTCAGGCCCGACCGCCTCAGCTCACGCACCACCTCGTCGACGAGCGGCCGGGCAACGGGAGGGGCCGCTGCCCGATCGAAGGACGGTCGTCGGCCCTTCCGGCAATCGGCCGCCAGCGTGAACTCGGGGACGACCAGCACCGATCCGCCAGCATTCTGCACCGATACATTGAGGTGCCTGGCGGGATCGACTGGATCCTCGAAGACTCGGAGGTCGCGAATCTTGCCAGTGATGTACTGGACGTCACCGGCATCGTCCTCCTTGTCGACACCGAGGAAGACGAGGAGCCCCGTGCCAATCCTTCCGACCTCCTGGCGATCGGTGGGGCCTTCGATGACCACCTCCGCCCGCGACACGCGCTGAACGACCGCTCTCATGCGGTGGCGGTGTCCCGCGTCGAGCGCTCGGCGCCGCCAGCCGGGATCGGCAGCGCCGCGCGACGTCCCGGCTCTCCAGGTGGGTTCAAGCGAGTGTCCAGAAGGTGGCGCGGTGCGACATTGCCAAGGGCCTTGATCATGGACTGCTTGACGCCGGGATGTTCGCGGTCGAGATCCATGAGCAGCCGCTTGACGCGCTGGCGCTGCAATCCAAGGTCGCCGCAGGCCGGGCAGCAGCACCCGATGACCGGGAGCTCGCACTGCCTGGCGTAGGCGGAGGTCTCGTCTTCACTCACGAAGACCAGCGGCCGAATCACGACATGTGTCCCATCGTCGGACACGAGCCTGGCGGGCATGGCCTTGAGTGCGCCCGCGAAGAAGACATTGAGCAGCAGCGTCTCGATGAAGTCGTCGGCGTGATGGCCGAGCGCGATTTTCGTTGCGCCCACCTGGGACGCGACGCGGTACAGCACACCCCGCCGCAGACGCGCGCACAGCGAGCACGGCGTCTGGTCCGCGTCGAGGACATCCTCGATCACCTCGCCGATGCCGGTGTGCTCGATGCGGCACTCCCACCCACGGGACGCGCAGGTAGACGCGATCAGATCGTGCTTGTAGCCTTCGTACCCCGAATCCACGTTCACGGCGACGAGCGAGAAACGCACCGGGGCTCGCTGCCGAAGAACGTCGAGGATTTGCAGCAGCGCCCAGCTGTCCTTTCCACCCGACAGACCGACCATCACGCGATCCCCGTCCTGGATCATGTGATAGTCGACGATGGCCCGTGTGGTCTTCTTCGCGAGGCGTGCTTCGAGGTCGGTCCGATACGCCATGCCCTGATTGTAAATGACCCGACCGGGAAAAGGGGATCAGGCCCCGCGCCTCGACACCACCCTCGCGGGGATCCCGACGGCAACCGCCTTCGCGGGCACGTCGTCGCGCACCACCGCCCCTGCGCCGACAATCGAGCAATCGCCGATGGCGACCCCGTCGAGTACCTTCGCGCCCGCCCCAATCCAGGCGCCCTGCCCGACGGCTATCCCCACGGAACGTCGCGTTTGCGCCAGCACCGCCGTATCGGCGTCCGCGAAATCGTGGTCGCCGCCGATCAGGTAGCTGTACGCTGCCATCAGCACGCTGGCGCCAATGCGCACCCGGCTGGCCGAGAAGATCTCGCAGTTGAAGCCGATGTTGGCGCCGTCACCGAGTTCGATGTCGCCGTTCTTGCACGACAGGATCGAGTTCCGGCCGATGAACACGCCGTTTCCGACGCTGATGCCCGTGTTGGTGTCGCCCTTGGCGTCGAGAAGGCAATTGTCGTCGACGACGACGTTGGTCCCGATGCGGATCTTGTGCGGGTGACGGAGCACGACGTTCTGGCCGAATATGACATTGCCCCCGCAGCTGCCAAGCAGACGCGGGTACAGCAGCTTCCTCAGGGCAAGGCCGAGCGCGCCTGGACAGGACTGGGTCAGCGTCACGATCAGCTCGTACTTGAGCAGCGCGATCACACCCGGCCTGCCGACGACGAGCGCGGCGTACTTCTGGCGGGCGGAGATCCCTGGCGCAAAGAGCTGCTCCTGAGCCTTTGCGATCGCGGGCCGGTCAGATCCATCCATGCGATCGGTACCAGTCGAGCGTGCGGGCGATGCCCTCCCGCAGGCCGATCCGGGGTTCATAGCCAAGGTCGCGCCGAGCCCGCCCGATGTCGAAGGCACGGCTCTTGGTGAAAAAGTCCACGCGCCGCCGGTAGAGGGGAGGCTCGATGCCGAGCGGCACGCACACGGCTTCGCAGGCCGCGCCGGCCACCCACACGGGCCAGGCCGGAACATGCCACCTGGGCGGTTTCACGCCCGCCACGTCGGCAATGAGCGCGACCAGATCGTTGAGCGTCGTCACCTCTGCGCCTGCCAGGATGTAGGTGCGATTGGCAGCCGCAGGGTGCACGCCACAGAGCAGGAAGCCCTCCACCAGATCATCGATGTACGTCAGATGGTAATAGATCCTGCCGCTGCCGAGGATTGGGAACCGGCGCCGGGCGACACCACGAAACAACTTCAGGAGTCGGCGATCACCGGGACCGTAGATGCCGGTCGGGCGCACCACCACGACTTCGACACCGAGTCGCTCGCCGGTGTCGCGGGCGAGCCGCTCGCCTTCCAGCTTCGTCACCTGATAGACGTCTCCGGGACGAAGCGGCGCGTCTTCGCTCGCCGGCGGCCGTTCGATGTCGCCGTGGACGCCGACGGTGCTGCAGTGGACGATTCGACCGACGCCGGCATGCGCGGCCGCTTCCACGATTGCGCCAGCCGCCACCGCGTTGACTGCGCGATAGGTCTGGCTCGATACGCCGGCCTGACGGTAGACAGCCGCAACGTGGTAGACGGTGTCGACGCCCTCTACCGCGCGCTCCAACGCATGGCGGTCGGTCAGGTCGCCGACCACCAGCTCGACGCCGGCGGACTCGAGGCCGGCGCCGTGCGATCGATCGCGGACAAGCGCGCGGACGGTGCGGCCCCTCGACACGAGCGTGCGAGCCAGGTGTCCGCCCGTGAAACCGGTGGCGCCGGTGACGAGGTCACGCACGTTCGGCGAGAATCGTCACCGGCGAGCCAAAGAGGCGGAGGAGGCCCAGACGGCGAAGAGCCTGTTCCACGGCCAGGGTCGCCTGCGACATGCCCAGCACCTTGTGCAGGGCGATTGGCAGCACGAACTGCCGGTCGACCTGGCGCACGCGGAACCCCGACCGTTCGAGCTCGTCAGCAATCTCGCGGTCCGAGAACACCTGGTACGGCTCGGTGGAACGGCCCAGACTGTGCCACACCCGTCGAGCGGTGGACTGCAGGCGAGCGAGGCTTCGCGACGAGGGATAGTCGACGACGACCCGTCGATCTGCAACGCGGCAGAGTTCGCTGAGGCACTCGCGCCACCGGGGCGCATGCATGAGCAGCCGGAGGCTGACGACCGCGTCGAACGAGCGCGCCGCGAACGCGAGCGCGTGCGCGTCGCCGATCCCGAACCTGACATCCACGCCCTCCTGGGCCGCGCGATGACGGGCAACAGCCAGCATCTCGTCGGACGCGTCGATGCCCGTCACCTGCGCGCCTTCACGCGCGAGGAGCAGGGCCGCGCGCCCCGTGCCCGTGCCGACGTCGAGCACGCGGCAGCCGCGAAGCGGATCGAGAAACGCCCGCACGATATCGGCCTGCTGTCGAGCGATCAGTTCGCCGATGGGCCCGCCGAAGCGTCGGGCGTCGAACGTCCGGGCGGTCGCCGGGTCCGCGTACACGCGATAGCTGTAGTGATCCCGCGGCTCGGTCACGCGACGTCCTTCACCGCCGTGAGCGCAGGATCGTCCAGCAGCGCACTGCAGGCGCGACGCGTGCGCTCCAGGTAGGCGTCGTAGCTGTACTTCGTGTCGGCCAGTTCCCTCGCGCGCCCTCCGATGGCCGCCGCGCGCTGGGAGTCGTCGAGGAGGGTCAAGACGCCGCGCGCGAAGTCTTCGGGC
>CAZCEL010000143.1:0-9779 GCA_964497175.1 uncultured Bifidobacteriaceae bacterium | reverse complement strand
GACGCGAGCGGCAAGGTCCTCGCGGCCATGGGACAGCCTGGCAAGCAGCTCGGTGAGTTCGGCGAAGCCCACTACGTCTCCTTCGGCCCGCGCGGCGAAATCTATGTGGCTGACACCGTAAAGCCGGCGCTGCACAAGTTCGTCAGAAGATGACTGCGAGGTACCTCATGCACCGTCGAAGTTTCCTCCTTGCGGCGGGCGCATTCGCAAGCGTGGCGAGAGCATCGCGGCGGGACCTCGCCGCCGCCGACGCGACGGTCACGACGCTCGTAGGCACGGGCTCGGCGGGCTACACGGACCAGCAGATCAACAACCCCTTCGGAGTCGTGATCGGCCCTGACAAGGCGCTCTATTTCTGCGATCTCGACAATCAACGCATTCGGCGATTCGACTTCGCGAGCCGCCGCGTGACGACGATCGCGGGGAGCGGTGAGCGCGGTTATCGCGGAGATGGCGGCCCGGCGACCGCGGCGGCGTTGAACATGCCCCACGAGATTGTCTTCGACCCGTCAGGGAACTTCTATCTCGCTGAACGCGACAGCCACGTCGTGCGCAAGGTCGACCGACAGACCGGCATCATCTCGACCGTGGCCGGCACCGGAGCGCCGGGCTTTGCCGGTGACGAAGGCCCGGGCACCCGGGCTCAGCTGCGGCAGCCTCACAGCATCGCGCTCGACCAGAGCGGGGCACTGCTCATCTGCGACATCGGCAACCACCGCATCCGGCGCCTGAATCTCGCGACCGGCACGATCGACACCTACGGCGGTACGGGAGAGCCGGGGCCGACGCCCGATGGCGCGCCTCTTCGCGGCACGCCGCTCAGAGGTCCGCGGACGCTGGCCGTGGCGCCCGGCGGCGACATCTACCTGGCCCTGCGAGAGGGGAACGCCATCTACCGGATCGACGCCCGGGCCGGAACGCTGCACCACATCGCGGGAACCGGGGAACAGGGCTACTCGGGCGACGGCGGCCCCGCGGTCGCCGCGAGACTCGCCGGCCCCAAGGGCCTCGCGTACGCCGCGGCCGCACGGCGACTCTACGTCGCCGACACCGAGAATCACGTCATCCGGGCGATCGATCTCCGAACCGCTGTGATCACGACGGTGCTGGGCACGGGCGTCCGGGGCGACGGACCGGAGCCGGCTCCGCTGCAGTGCAAGCTCGCGCGCCCGCACGGCGTGTTCGTGGACGCGGCTGGGAATCTGTACGTCGGCGACAGCGAAACGCACCGGATACGCGTGCTGCGACCAGCCGCTTGAGCGCGGTTCTCAGTTGCATGTCGCGAAGGCCCCACTCGCAGCGGGCGGCACGCGCGACAGTCGGCACAACGTCCTGGAGGCGCCGAAATCCGCGTGGGGTGACGAAGCGGTCCCGCCGCGGAACTATGGCGCACGCCACTGACAAGCCGCCGATGGAGTTGTGCCGGCGCTGAGTTGGGGTTCTTTACGACACGCAACTGAAACCCGCTCAAACTGTCGGCGTCTGGCCGTGGCGCCGTGCCTCCGCTGGCCGAACCGACCGATCAGTACCGGCGTTTCTGCTGCCGGACGATGTCGAATTTGGCGGTGTCTGCGATGGCCATGACGGCCATCACCCCGGCCTGCACGGGATCAGAGACGACGAGATCGGCGACGTCCGGCACGCTGCCCGCCATGTTCAGCGAGATGACGAAGAGTCCCTTCTGGCGGACTTCTTCGACGGCCGTCGAGATGTCGCCCCCCATGAGAGCCCCCGCCAGGACGAGCAGCCGCACGCGCGGCAGCCGCACGACCGCGCGCACCGCGCTCGCCAGCTCGTCCTCGCCGACGAGCGGGATGGTGTCGACCGAAATCCGCTCGCCGCGGATGTTGTGTCGATCGGCCTCGGTAATCGCGCCGAGCGCCACCTGTCCCACCTGCGCACCGCCGCCCATGATGATGATCCGCTTGCCGTAAATCTTCGAGAACGACGGCGTGGCCTCGGCGTTGGCCACGCCGGCCACGTGCCGCAGGTCGGCCAGAATGACGTCGAGGGCGATGTCGGCGGCGAACTCGAGATAGATCTCGGCGTTGCGGTCGGCGTGCGGAATGATGTCGACGTACGTGATGTTCGCGGCGTGATCCGCCAGCACCTTCGTCAAGCCAAACAGAATGCCGGGCTGATTGGACACCGTCGTGAGAACGGCGTAATCGGACATGGGCGGTCACTGTAACAGGAAAGGCAGGAAGGCAGGAAGGCAGCAAGGCAGCAAGGCAGGAAGGCAGCAAGGCAGGAAGGCAGCAAGGCAGGAAGGCGGAACGGGACCAAGGCCGAAGAACCAGGGACCGGTTTGAATCCCCCCGTGGTGCGTCGTGACGATGTGGGCGCGCGAGCGCTCCCATCCTGTCGTTCGTCTCCAGCGGGTGCAAGTCCCGCCTCGGTAAGCGCCGGAGCGCCGAGTAGCAGAACCCAGGCATCGGACGAGAGGCCGGTGGCCCAAGCGGGGTGTCAAGAGCCTCTTCGGAGGGAGCCAGCACGCGGGCCGCAACGTCAAGTGAAGCCTGCAGCCTCGACAGATTTACAACCCGAGAGCCGAGCCGGTCACGTCGCGGCGAAGGCCACGTCTGCGACGCCTCAGTCCGGAGGCGCACGCGTCGCAGGTCTCGGCGGGGTAGAGGGCGCAGCGGGCGTCCGAGCCTCGAGCCTGTCGCTCCGGGACCGGAAGGTCGAGCGCCTCGGCCCTTTCGAGCACCACGAAGCCATCGATGCAGTTTTCTCCCCTGACGGTCGATGGATTGTCTACGACGCTCCGGAAGCGGGTTCCAATGCCATCTTCGTCGAGCGGTTTCCGCCCAGCCGGCTCGCGGTACCAGGTGACGAAGGGAAGCAACAACCGCAACCCCTTCTGGTGGCGCGATGGCCGGGCGCTCAAGCTGGTTCACGGTGCGGTGGGTGGGTCTCGTTTCGAGGCCGTGGCGATCACGACACAGCCGAGCTTCGGCGTGGGCCCCACCGTCCCCGTGCCGCGAGGCCCAATCGGAGGGAGTGCGCCTGCACGCAGAAGCTACGACCAGACACCCGACGGACCACAAGTCATCGGCGTCAGTTGACGAGGCTCTCGCCGCATCCACGATCGAGGTCGTGCTCCACTGGTTCGAGGAGCTCAAGGCACGCGTGCCGTAGGTTGGCCTAGCCGCGCTGGTCCCCGGGCCGTGTCAGTCCTTGGGCCTTGGTCGCTCAGGCCACTGTCCGTGCTGGGTGTCTGGCGTCCCTGGGCCTTTGTCCTTGGCCATACCCCCGGTTCGCCTCTTGACCTTCTGCCTCTGGTACTTTCTGCCCTGCTGCCTTCCTGCCTTCCTGCCCTTCTGCCTTCTCTTTCAGCTCCCATCCCGTATCACCCGGCAGGATTCGATGTCGAAGGTGACCTCGCCCAGCGTCAGCCGGGTCTGGTCGCGGAAGGTGGCGACAAACTGCGCGAAGCGCCGCACGTCCTCGAAGTTGCTGACGAGGCCGAGCGAGACGCGAATGGCGCCCGCGCCCTTGCCTCCTCGGTGCTCCATGAACTGCAGGAACCGCGGGAGCGTCATGTCGCCCAGCCCGGCTGCCTCACGCATGTCGTCTTCCGTCAAGCCTTCCGCCGTTTCACCCGCGCCTGGATTGCAGAAGCATCCGGTCCGCAGCGAGATGCCCTGGCCGCTGGCGAGCTCCTCGACGCGGCGGTAGTCGATCAGGTGGCCGTCGGGGTCGTACATGTTCAGCGTCACCGTGCCGCCGCGCATCGCCGTGGTCGTGGGTCCGTAGATGCGCACCAGATGCCGTCCGTTGGTGTGACGCAGTTCCAGGAGCGTGCTCAACAGCCAGCCCGTCAGGCAGGTCACTCGCTCGTGAATGACGTCCAGGCCGATTGCGTCGAGGTGGTCAAGCCCGAGCTCGACCGCCGGAATGCTGAGGTAGTTGAGCGTCCCGTCCTCGAACCCGGCTTCGCGTGGCGCGAGGATGTGGGCGCGGCCCTGGACGCTGGAGAAGTTGACGGTGCCGCCCGCAAACCACGGCCGCACCAGCTTCGCGACCGCGGGCAGCCGCGCGATCAGGCACCCGACGCCCGTCGGATAGCCGAACATCTTGTAGAACGAGACGGCCACGAAGTCCGGCTTCACCCGGCTCAGGTCGAGGCGACTGGTCGGAACGAATGCCGCGGCATCGAGCAGCACATCCCAACCCCGCGCCTGCGCCTCGGCGACAAGCTCGAGCGGATGCCTGACGCCCGAGAAATTCGATTGCGCCGGAAATGCGAAGAGGTTGTGCCGCGTGGCGTCGGCACGCGCAAGCCGGTCGCTGAGCTGCCGGCGGTCGATCCGGAGATCCGGCACGGTCAGCGGCGAGTACTCGACCTCGGCGCCTCGTGACGAGGCGAACTCCCGGATTCCGTTCACGGAGTTGTGATTGTCGAAAGTCAGGAGACAGCGGCCGCCCTCGGAAAAGGGATAGCACTCGCCCACGTGCTTGAGCGCCCCGGTCGCATTGGGCGTGAAGATGGCCGTGTAGTCGGCGGTCGCGTTGAAGTACTGGAGGATGCGCCGGCGCGTCCGCTCGACGAGCGTGGTGCTGGCCGACGAGCTCAGGCTTCCAGAGTGCGGGTTGCCGAGCACGCGCTGCCGCAGCAGGGCGGCGTGCGCGGCAACCTGAGAGTCGGCGTGGAGACTGCCGCCCGTATAGTCGAGGTATACGTGCCCCTGCGCGTCCAGCCGCGCATAGTCCGAGGCCCGCAGGGCGTCCAGCCGGCTCGTCGATCGATATTCGGGGTACGCGCTGAGAAAGGATTTCAGCTCCACCACTCGATCCTGCACCAGATTCCGGGTATTTTGTGGGTCTTTGCAGCGACAATAGCCCCGTTCCAGGTCGAGTGAATCACCAACCGACCGCCGATCCGCTGATCGGCACGACCGTGTCCCAGTACGAAATCGTCGCCAAGCTGGGCGGCGGCGGCATGGGTGTGGTCTACCGGGCGCGCGATCTCAGGCTCGGGCGCACCGTTGCGCTGAAGTTCCTGCCTGCCGAGTGGAGCCATGACGAGGGCGCCCGGCAGCGGTTCGTGCGCGAGGCCCAGGCAGCGTCGGCAACCAACCACCCGAACATCTGCGTCATTCACAACATCGAGCAGACCGACGCGGGCCGGCTCTTCATCGTCATGGCGTACTACGAGGGCGAGACGCTGAAGCAGCGGCTCGAGCGTGGCCCCATGAGCGTGGCGGACGCGGTCGACATCGGGGCTCAGATCGCTGAGGGTCTGGCCAAGGCGCACGCGCACGGCGTCGTCCACCGCGACATCAAGCCCGGGAACCTGATGGTGACCGATGACGGCGTGAAGATTCTCGACTTCGGCCTGGCGAAGTTCGCCGACGCGCTGCAGCTGACCGTGCCCGGATCGACCATCGGCACGGTGGCCTACATGTCGCCCGAACAGGCGCGGGGCGAGGAAGCCGACGCGCGCAGCGACGTGTGGGCGCTCGGTGTCGTGCTGTACGAGATGCTTGCCGGCTCCGTGCCCTTCAAGGGTGTGTACCCGGAAGCGACGTTTCACGCGATCAAGCACGAGCCGGTCCCGCCGCTTCGCAGGGAGGACGAAGACATCCCGCCGCAGATCGAGGCCGTCGTGATGCGGGCGCTGGAAAAGGACCCGCAGCGCCGCTTTCAGACGGCCCGCGAGCCGGCACGGGAGCTTCGGCTGCTGCAGGGCAGAACGCTGCCGGTCGACCTGAGGACCGAGCCGCTGCCGCCGATCGCGCGTCCGCACGTGCGGAGGGACTCAGGTGCTCGGCGTCTGCGCAGCCTGCTCACGCCGGGACGTCTCGCCATCACCGCCGTGCTGCTGATTGCGGCCGGTCTCGGCCTGCGCGCCTGGTTCATGCGCCCCGTGGTCCGCGTGAGGGTCGCGATTGCGCCGGTCGCGAATACGACGGGCATCGCCGATCTCGATCGCTATCGGCTCGCGCTCACGCAGACCCTGATCGCCGAGCTCGCGGAGTCCCCCAACATCAGAGTCGTGCCGTACGGACGGTTGGCCGAGATCATCCGTCCGTTCCTGGCGGCCAGGCGCGACGTCTCCGGGAGCGAGGCGATCCAGGCGATTACCACCGACACCTCCGTCACCTTTGTGGTCGTGCCCACGCTCGTGTATCGCGACCAGAACGCCTCGTGGCTGGTTCGAGTCCAGATCCGAGACGCGGCCACCGGAACGACCGTCTCGCAATACGACACCGCGCCGATCACATCGTCGCTCTCGGCCCAGACGGCGTTCAGGCTGACGGCCACGACGGCCGACGCGGTTCAGCAGCATTTCAGGGAACACGGCCCCGGACGGTCGTATCGGTCCCGTCCCGCCGGCAGCCGTTTCCGCGATCCCGAGGCCGCCCGCGCGTTTCAGGAAGGCCTGGACCACTACGAGCAGCTCGAGTACGGATACGCGGCGGCGTCGTTCGACGAGGCCGTTCGGCTCGACGATCAACATGCGATGGCCCACCTCTGGCGGAGCCGCGTGCTCGGCATTCTGCGACGCGCCAACGAGTCGGTGGCCGCAGCCCAGAGCGCAAGAAACCTGGTGGTGTCCGACACGCCGGCCTCGGATGCCGCCTTCGTCGACGCGGTGCTGGCCGAAGCCCGTGGGGAGAGCGACGCGGCCGAACAGGGCTACCGTCGGCTCGTCGAGCAGGCGCCAGACGATCCGTGGGCCCGAACCGAGCTGGCGGATTTCCTCAGGCGGCGTCAGGATCGGAACCAGCCGGCGATCGTCGCCTATCACGAGCTGCTGGCTCTGGACGCCAACTACATCAAGCCGCACGTCGACCTCTGCCAGCTCTACACGCGGATCGACGATCATCCGCTCGCCGAGAAGGAAGGCGCCGTCGCGCGCGATCGCTACCGCGCCGCGTCGAACCCGGCCGGGGAGGCGCAGGCGCTTCTGTGCCTCGGTGAAGCGCAGCGCGAGCAGGGCGGCGAACGTCTTGCCGAGGCAAGAGCGAACGTCGAGGCTGCCCGACGTCTGCTGACGCCAATCGATCGGCCGTACGGCCTCTCCAGGGCGACGTTCTATCAGGGGCTCGTCGAGTACGCGAGCGGCCAACTGGGCGAGGCCGCGCGTCTCTTCGAGGAGGCGTTGGCCGTAACGCGCCGGGCGGGCAACCGGGCGACCGAAGCGATCGCGCTCATGAACCTGGGCGTGACCAACCAGCTGCTCGGCCGGCCCTCACGTGCGATCGACTTCTACAAGCAGAGCCGCGACCTCTTCCAACAGTTCGGCGACGAGCGAGGCGTGGCCGAGCTCGAGGCGAACGCGGCCAGCCTCCAGATCGAGTATGCGAGCGATACGCCCGACTTGCGAGCCCTGGCGAATGCCCGGGCCAATCTGGAGAAGCTCGGATACGTCGATTTCCAGCTCGTCGCGATGCACAACGAAGGCGAGAGTTACCGGCATGCAGGGCGACTGGCGCGTGCGCGCACCGTGCTGCAGTCCGCCGCCGAGATGGCGCGGGGTCGGGAACTGACGAACCGTGTGACGGCGCTCAGTGTGTCGCTCGCACAGGCCGAAATCCAGGCGGGCGAGTACGCCGCGGCACAGTCACTCATCGAGCCTTTGGCCACGAGCGGGCGCGGCTCGAACGATCCCGAAGTGTTGATCGCGTCGGGTACGGCGCTCGTCCGGATGGGAGACTTCGAGGCCGCTCGGCAGCGGCTCGAGCGCGCCCGCGCCGAGGTCGACCGGCAACAGCTGCTGTGGCTGCTGCCGGTGGCCCATCTGCGGCTGGGAGAGCTGGCCTACAACCAGCGGGACGCGTCCAGGGCCCTGAAACACTTCGATGCCGCCATCACGTCCTGGGCCGATCCGCTTCCGAACCCCGCAAGCATCGAGGCCCGATGCTTCCGCGGCCGAATGGGGGCAGAGAGAGGAGGTCGAGTTCCCTCGCGAAGGGATGTTGAGGCCGGGCTCGAGGAAGCCATGCGGACCCGTCGCGTGTCTCTCGAGGCGTTCTGCGGCGTGACGGTCGCCCAGGTCGCGGTAGGCGACGGCCGACACGCTGATGCGCTCGCGGCACTGAAGGAAATCCCAGACGACAGCGAGGAGCGGACGCTTGGGTCCGAGCTGCGCGCGCTGGTCGAGCACTGGCGTGGCCGTGCCCTCTCGGGGCAAGGCCTTCCAGAGGCCGCCGCCTCTGCCACGAGGGCGAGAACCCTTTTTTTGCAGGTGCAGAGCTCGCTGCCGATCGAGTATCGTGACCGCTTCGCCGCCCGGCCGGACGTTGCAGTAGTTCTTCGGGATGCTGTTCGGTCCGAGCGCTGAATTCGTTATGCCAACGAACCGCGTGTCCCTCGCAAACACACCCGGCCAAGCGGCCGGCCAGCAAGGAGGTCGACGATGGCAGCAGTAGAGGTCGGTGGAGATAGCAGTGTCAAATGGGTCGTCGATGTGGACCACGTCAGGCACGCGGACGTCAAGAGTCAGGGGAAGGGAGCGAAGGGACATCGCCAGGAGGGCATTGACGAGACGGATGCCGGGGAGGTCTTTACGATTTTCATAGAGATCCCAGATGGCTCAACCGGCGGAGACACCAATGCTAACCTGCTTGCCAATGGTCTGGATGCCGCGGCCAAAGACGTGAAACGGGGTGGAACTGATGGTCGCATCAGTTTCAAGCTGCCGATCCTTGATCATCACGAGCATCAAATCAGCATCAAGTGGAAGAGCAAACCCTAACGGCGCCCTGCCCCCGACCGTCGGGCCACGCCGGGGTCTGGCTCCTCGCTTCGTGGCCAGCGTTGGTGCGCCCAGCGCGCGGGCGGCGTCTCGAACGTACGATAAGACTGGACTTATGCACACTGATTGCAATCGTCCTTCGTGGAGACTGCGTCGCCGCTTACTGCCGGAAGAGGCGCCTCAATAGCCGGGTGACAGATGTGCTTTCAGAACTTTCAGCGAGAGCGGTCAGTGCTGCGATGACCTCCGACGCGGACTGGTACCGGTCGTCCGCCCGCTTGGCAGTCAGCCTGTCGACAATCCGTTCAAGCTGGGCCGGGCGGAGCGGTGCCAGCTCGGTCAGAGGAGTCGGCGTCTTCTCCAGAATATTCGTGACCGTTTCAGTCGGGGAGGCGCCGGTGAACGGGAGCCTCCCCGTGGCCATCTCGTACATCACGACGCCCAGCGAGAACAGATCGCATCGGGCGTCGAGTGAAAGCTGCAGAATGCGCTCGGGCGCCATGTAGTTGGCCGTTCCGACGGGCCGCCCCGGAATTGTGGAGCCGGTCGATCCCTCTCTATCCTCCCGATTCGAGGCGCCGACCGCGAAACGACGGGCCAGTCCGAAGTCCAGCACCTTGGCGCGGCCGCTCTCGCTCACCACGATGTTGCCCGGCTTGATGTCGCGGTGCACGATGCCTTCGGCGTGAGCGGCTTCGAGCGCGCGGGCGACGTCGGTGGCGATGCCGAGGATCTCCACCGTCTCGAGCACCTTCCGCGCCATCCAGGCCTTCAAGTTCAGACCCTCCACGCGCTCCATGGCGATGAAGGGCCGGCCCTCATGTTCGTCGATGTCGTAGATCGTGCAGATGTTCGCGTGGTTCAACCTCGCGATCGTGTCCGCTTCGCGCCTGAAGCGCCGCACTGCATCGGGATCGCTGGCCATGTCATCGGGCAGGAACTTCAGGGCCACGCGGCGGGGCAGCCGCTGATCCTGCGCCTCGTAGACGACCCCCATTCCACCGACGCCGAGCCGCCCGACGATGCGGTAGTGGGCGATGGTCGAGCCGATCACGCAACCAGGATACCCCGG
>CAZCEL010000142.1:7899-9803 GCA_964497175.1 uncultured Bifidobacteriaceae bacterium | reverse complement strand
GTGCGCTGCAGCGCACGCGCGTAGTCGTAACCGTCGAGATCCGCGGTGGCCTCGTCGACGAGCATGGCGAGCCGTCTCAGCATTGCCCGGTCGACCGGCCAGGCAATCGGCCCCTGGGGCTCGGGTGACGAGAGGGCGAACTTGGAGGCGTTCAGCAGCTTGATAGCCAGCCGGCGGCCCACGCGCATCTGGTTCGCATCGAAGGCCGTGTCGGCTCCGGGTCGTCCGCTGGCGGCCCAGTAGCGGACACCGTCCGAACCATGCGCTTCGAGCAGCGCCATCGGCGTGACGACGTTCCCCTTCGACTTGGACATCTTCTTGCGATCCGGATCCAGAACCCAGCCGGAGATCGCGGCATGGGCCCACGGGAGCGAGTCGTGTTCAAGGTGCGCGCGCAGCACCGAGTCGAACAGCCAGGTTCGGATGATGTCGTGAGCTTGCGGCCGCAGATCCATCGGGAACGTCCTGGCGAAGAGATCGCCCTCGTCGGGCCACCCACAGACCACCTGCGGTGTCAGCGACGAGGTCGCCCACGTGTCCATGATGTCGGGGTCGCCCACGAAGCCACCGGGCTGCCCGCGCTGCTCGGCCACAAACCCGGCAGGCACCTCGGTCGGGGGATCGAGCGGCAGTCGCTCGGCGGCCGCTGGAATGGCGCGGTCGTATTCGACGTGGCCGTCAGCGCTCACCGGATACCAGACGGGAAATGGCACCCCGAAGAATCGCTGCCGGCTGATGCACCAATCGCCGGTCAACCCGTTGGTCCAGTTCTCGAAGCGCGCCCGCATATGCGGGGGGTGCCAGTTGAGCTCGCGGCCCCGGGCCAGCAGGGCCTCCCGGTACTCGAGCGCGCGGATGAACCACTGCCGGCTGGAGATGATTTCGAGCGGCCGCTCGCCCTTTTCGTAGAACTTCACCGCGTGCGTGATCGGACGCGGCTCCCCGACCAGATCGCCGGCCTCACGCAGTTGCTCCACGATTCTGCCGCGCGCCTTCGTCACTGACAGGCCCACCAACTGGTCGTAGTGCCGCCTGGCGCGATCGGGGTCCGCGCAGTCCCACCCGGGCGAGCCCCACGAGATCTGCCGCAACGTGCCGTCGGCGCGCAGCACGGAACGGACCGGCAGGTTCAGCTCGCGCCACCAGGTCACATCGGTGAGATCGCCGAACGTGCAGATCATGGCGATGCCGCTGCCCTTCGATGGGTCGGCCAGTCGGTGGGCCAGGATCGGCGCGCGGACCCCGAACAGTGGGGTGACGGCGTCGCGCCCGATCAGTCCGCGGTACCGGTCATCGTCGGGATGGGCGACAAGCGCGACGCATGCGGGAATCAGCTCGGGCCTGGTGGTCTCGATCTCGACCGGAACGCGGTCCGGGCCCTCGAATCGAATCCGGTGGTAGGCCCCGCCGAGCTCGCGATCCTCCAGTTCCGCCTGGGCCACCGCCGTCCGGAAATCGACGTCCCAGAGCGTCGGCGCCTCGACCTGGTACGCCAGCCCGCGATCGAGCAAGTGCAGGAACGCCAGCTGCGACACGCGCTGGGCGCGCGGGCCGATGGTCGCGTACGTCAGCGACCAGTCCACCGACAGGCCCAGGTGTCGCCAGAGCGCCTCGAAGGCTTTCTCGTCTTCCACGGTCAGCCGGTTGCACAGCTCGATGAAGTTCGGCCTCGAGACCGACACAGGGTGCTTGGGGGAGGAGGACGGCTGGAATCCGGGATCGTAGGGGAGCGACGGATCGCAGCGCACGCCGTAGTAATTCTGGACCCGGCGTTCGGTCGGCAACCCGTTGTCGTCCCAGCCCATGGGGTAGAAGACGGCCTTACCCTGCATCCGCTGGAAGCGTGCGATGACGTCGGTATGCGTGTACGAAAACACGTGGCCGACGTGCAGCGAGCCGCTCAC
>CAZCEL010000142.1:0-7799 GCA_964497175.1 uncultured Bifidobacteriaceae bacterium | reverse complement strand
TGACGTCGGTATGCGTGTACGAAAACACGTGGCCGACGTGCAGCGAGCCGCTCACCGTGGGTGGCGGCGTATCGATGGAAAAGACGTCCGCACGCGACCGCGTGCGATCGAAGCGGTAGACCCCCTCCGCTTCCCAACGGGGCATCCACTTGGCCTCGAGTCCCTCGAGGACTGGCGCATCCGGCACATGGAGACGCGATGGGTCCAGCGAGGTCAGCGAAGGCGGCCGGAGAGACATGCCACGATCTTAGCAGCCCTACCGCAGGCGGCTCTTGATCCGCTCGATCTCCTCGAGCACGAGGCGCTCGGCAACCTGCGAGATGATCTCGGCGGCTGTCTCGCGGACCACGCGGTCGGTCAGCCGTTCGAGCACGCGCGCGGAGATCTGCTCCACCAGGGCGTCGGTATCGATCGGCGCGGCGGAGGGCCACGAGGGAGGCGCATCGGGCGGAGGCGCCGATTCCTCCGCGTCGAGCAGGGCGCCGAACGCATCGGCGAGCGGAGACGGCGTCCCGCCCGCCAGCGCCGGTGGGCTCATGGATTCGCGACCCCGGAAGGGTCGAGCGGGCTCGCGGCTCTCGTCCCGATCGAGCGAGGCCGACCGCCTCGCGGCAAACTCGGTGGCGTCGGTCACATGCGATCTCGGCTCGGCAACTGGCGGGGCGGCGAGGTTCGCGAACGCCTGGTCCAGCCGGTCGAAGTACTGGTCGACTTCGGCGGAGGCGGCCGCGCGATGCGGTTCGTCGGGAGGAGCCGCGAACGCGTCCTTCATCACGACGGCCGCCATGTTCCTCCGCGCAGGCGACGTCTCGAGGAAGAACGGCCCGGTCGGATCCGCGAGCAGCGCCTTGACGCGTTCGGCCAGCAACTGCGGCTCGAACGGCTTGACGAGAACTCCGGCGCACCCCAGGGCCTTTGCGCGGGGCTCGTCGACCTCGTCGAACGCGCCGATCATCAGGAGGACCGGGATGTGCGCCAGCCGCGAGGTTGCGCGGACGTAGTGCGCGACCTCGTAGCCTCCGCGTCCGGGCATGCTGACGTCGACCAGCACGAGGTCGGGTTCGTGGCGCTCGAGGACCGCGATGGCCTGGTCGCCGTCGCTCGCGGCCACAACGGTCACGTCCTCGCCGGCGAAGGTCAGCTCGACCACACGCTGGATCGTCGGGCTGTCATCGGCCACCAGCAGTGTATGCGCCATCGTCTGGAACTCTCGGGTCTATCGAACCGCTTCCCTCGGCCTCACATTGCCGCGAATGAACTCCACAATGTCCTGCATTGGCGTCCCCGGCAGAAACACGCCCTTGACGCCCATCTCCTTGAGCCGCGGCACATCGACGTCCGGAATGATGCCGCCGATCACCACGAGCACATCGTCGAGGCCCCGCTCCTTCAGCAACTGCATCAGCCGGGGCGCAATATGGTTGTGAGCGCCCGACAGGATCGACAGCCCGATGACGTCGGCGTCCTCCTGCAGCGCGGCCGCCGCGATCTGCTCGGGCGTCTGGCGCAGCCCCGTGTAGATGACCTCCATTCCGGAGTCGCGCAGCGCACGCGCGATGACCTTGGCGCCCCGATCGTGGCCGTCGAGGCCCGGCTTGGCAATAACCACGCGGATTCTACGCGTCTCGCTCATCGGGGCCTCGGCCGAGCGTCCCGCCCATCTCTCGTGCCCCGAAGCAGAGATCCGGACACTAGATCACCGCCTTCTCCTGATATTCACCGAACACCGCCCGCAGGGCACCACACATCTCGCCGAGCGTCGCATACGCACGGACCGCCTCGAGAATCGGCGGCATGAGATTGTCGCGCGCTGCCGCGGCGCCCTGAAGCCGATCGAGCGCCCGCTGCACGCGGCTGGCGTCACGGGTCTTTTTTACGGCCTCGAGCCTGGCCAGCTGCGCGTCGGCAACGCGTTCGTCGATGTACAACGTCGGAACGGGCGCCTCGTCGTCCTGCACAAAATCGTTGACGCCGACAATGACCTTGTCGCGCCGCTCAACCTCCTGCTGGAAGCGATAGGCGCTTTCGGCGATCTCCCGTTGCGGAAACCCGCGTTCGATGGCCTCGACCATCCCGCCCATCCTGTCGATCCTGTCGAAGTACGCCAGCGCTTCGATCTGCATGTCGCGCGTCAACGTCTCCACGAGGAACGAGCCGCCCAGTGGATCGATCACGCGCGTGACGCCGCTCTCGTGCGCGATGATCTGCTGTGTGCGCAGCGCGAGGGTCGCCGCGTCAGCGGTGGGCAGCGCCAACGCCTCGTCGAGTGAGTTGGTGTGCAGCGAGTTGGTGCCGCCGAGGACGGCTGCCAACGCCTGGAGCGAGGTCCGCACGACGTTGTTGTAGGGCTGCTGGGCCGTCAGCGAGACACCCGCGGTCTGGCTGTGGAACCGGAGCTTCCACGATCGCTCGTTCGTCGCACCGAACCGGTCCCGCAGTGCGTGGGCCCACAGGGTGCGGGCCGCCCGGTACTTCGCGATCTCCTCGAAGAAGTCACTGTGCGCGTTGAAGAAGAACGACATCCGCGGAACGAAATCGTCGACGTCGAGGCCGGCCTCGACGCCCCAGTGCACGTACTCGAGCCCGTCGCGGAGCGTAAATGCCAGCTCCTGCAGCGCGGTCGCGCCCGCCTCGCGAATGTGGTAGCCGCTCACCGAAATCGTGTTGAAGCGCGGCGTCTCGGTCGAGCAGAAGCCGAAGACGTCGGTGACGAGCCGCATCGACGGCCTCGGCGGGAAGATGTACTCCTTCTGCGCGATGAACTCCTTGAGAATGTCGTTCTGGATCGTCCCCGAGAGCGTCCGCCAGCTCGCGCCCTGCTTCTCGGCCACCACCAGGTACATCGCAAAGATGATGGCGGCCGGCGAGTTGATCGTCATCGAGGTCGTGATGGTGTCGAGCGGGATCCCCCCGAACAGCCGCTCCATGTCGGCCAGTGAGGCGACGCTGACGCCGCACTTGCCCACCTCCCCGAGCGACAGATCCTCGTCCGGGTCCCGACCCATGAGGGTGGGAAGATCGAAGGCCACGCTCAGGCCGCCGCTCCCGGCGGCCAGCAGCTGCCTGTAGCGGAGGTTGGTCTGTTCGGGCGTGCCGAAGCCCGAAAACTGCCGCATCGTCCACAGCCTGCCGCGATGGCCGGAGGCATGAATGCCCCGCGTATAGGGAAAGACGCCCGGCTCGCCGATGTCCCGATCGCGGTCGAGCGACGCCACGTCGTCGGCCGAGTAGAGCCGCTCGATCGGCCGGCCCGAAATCGTCGTGAAGCTCTGGCGGCGCTCGCCGGATCGCTCGAGCGCCGGCCGGAGCGTGGCCTGCTCCCAGCGTTGCCGTTCAGTCTCGGACGCGATCTTCATCGCCACACATTATACGTGGGGGGTTCCGACACCGGGCGAGCGGCACACGCGGACCCGCGACTGCTGCGTGATAGCATCCCTGACGCCAGGAGCCACCATGGCCGCAAATGGATCGGTCTTCAGCGCAATGCTGCAGGAGTTCGACGGCGCCGCGCGGATTCTCAATCTCGAGCCCGGCATCTGGAAGATCCTGACGCATCCCAAACGCCAGATCACCGTCTCGTGCCCGGTGCAGATGGACAACGGCGAGATCGAGGTGTTCACCGGGTACCGCGTGCAATACAACATCACGCTGGGCCCTGCCAAGGGCGGCATCCGGTACCACCCGGACGTCACGCTGGACGAGGTGACTGCACTGGCGGCCTGGATGACGTGGAAGTGCGCTGTCGCGCACATCCCGTTCGGTGGAGGCAAGGGCGGCGTGATCTGCGACCCGACACGGATGTCGCGCCGGGAGCTCGAGGCGCTGACCAGACGGTACATCGCTGAAATCCTCGACGCCATCGGGCCCGAGAAGGACGTGCCGGCACCAGACGTGAACACCAACGAGCAGGTGATGGCCTGGGTGATGGACACCTACAGCATGCACGTCGGGCACACCTCGACCGCCGTCGTGACCGGCAAGCCGCTCGAGCTGGGCGGCTCCCTGGGGCGCCGCGAGGCGACGGGACGGGGCGTGATGATCGTCACGCGGGAATCGGCCAGGCACCTGGGCTTCGACATCAAGAACGCGTCAATCGCCATCCAGGGATTCGGTAACGTCGGATCGGTGTCGGCCCACTTGCTGGGGGGGCTCGGTGCGCGGATTGTCGCGGTCACGGACTGGAAGGGCGGCGTCTATAACGACAAGGGGCTCGACCTGGCGACGCTCTCGAGCCACGTGCGGCAGTACAAGACCGTCGCCCGCTTCAACGGCGGCGAGGCAATTACGAACGAGGATCTGTTCAAGCTCGCGGTCGACGTGCTCATTCCAGCCGCCCTCGAAAACCAGATCACCATGGACAACGCCCCCGCCATCCGCGCCAAGGTAGTCGTCGAGGGCGCCAATGGCCCCACGCTCCCGGACGCCCACCGGCACCTCCACGAGCGCGGCGTGTTCGTCGTGCCCGACATCCTGGCCAACGCCGGCGGCGTCACGACCTCGTACTTCGAGTGGGTTCAGGATCGGTACGGCTATTTCTGGACCGAGAAGGAAGTCAACGAGCGGCTCGAGGCGAAGATGAGCGAAGCGTTTCACGCGGTGCTCGGTACCTCGCTCAAGTACCGCGTCGACCTCCGCACCGCCGCCTACATCGTCGCCATCCACCGCGTCGCGACGGTGACCCGCGTGCGCGGCATGTACGCGTGAGAGGCAGGGGCTGTAAGATTGTCCGGTCGATCCGGCCGTCCGGCGCCGAGCGAAGCGCCAAGGAGGAGACCGATGGAGCGCCGCAGCACGCACCTGCTCACCGCTGTCGTCGCCGCGTCCGTGCTGTCGCCCGCCGCCGGCGTCCTGGTGGCGCCGATCAGTGCCGCGGAGGCGTGCGAGAGCCTGACGTCGCTCATGCTGCCTCACACCACCGTCACGCTCGCGCAGATGGTCGCGGCCGGCGGGTTTGCCGGGCCTGACGGGACCACACCCGCGGCGGCGAAGAAGCTTCCCGCGTTCTGCCGGGTGGCCGCCACGCTCAGGCCGTCGAACGACTCGGACATCAGGATGGAGGTGTGGATGCCGGCGTCAGGCTGGAACGGCAAGTTCATGGCGGTCGGAAACGGTGCCTTTACAGGCAACATCGCCTATCCAGCCATGATGACGGAGCTTCTCAGGGGCTACGCGGTTGCATCGACCGATACGGGCCACACCGGTGGCGGCGCGGCCTGGGCTCTGGGCCACCCCGAAAAAGCGATCGATTTCGGGTGGCGCGCGGTTCATGAGACGGCCGTGGCCTCAAAACAGATCATCGCCGCCCGCTACGAGGCTGCTCCACGCCACTCGTACTGGAACGGCTGCTCGGCAGGCGGACGGCAAGGCATGCAGGAGGCACAACGGTTTCCAGGGGACTTCGACGGCATTATCGCGGGCGCGCCCGGTCTCGACTGGACCGGGCGGGCTGCACTGGCCGTGCGGGTCGCGAAGGAGCTGGAGCGCAACGAGGCGGCTCGTCTGGGCCAGGTACAACGCCAGCTCCTGCACGACGCCGTCCTCAGCGCGTGCGACGGGCTGGACGGCGTGAAGGATGGCCTGATCGGGGACCCGACGCGATGCACGTTCGATCCGGGCGCACTCCAGTGCAAGGGCCCTGACGAAGGCTCGTGTCTGACGCCTGCGCAGGTAGCGACGGCGCGGTTGATCTACTCGCCGGCCGCGAATACCACGACGAAGCGGCAGGTGGCCGGCCTGTTTCCGGGCAGCGAGCTGGGATGGACGGACTTGGGCTGGACGGGGTCGGCTCGCGCGACCGGGCTCGATCAGTTCCGCTTCCTGGTGTACGGCGACCCGGCCTGGGATGTGCAGCGATTCAGTGTCGACGCCGACCTGGCACGCGCCGAGCAGTCCGACAACAACACCACTAACGCGCTCAATCCGAATCTGAAGCCGTTCTTCGACCGCGGCGGCAAGCTGATTCAGTATCACGGGTGGAGCGACGCGCAGATCTCCCCGGGCAACAGCACCGAGTACTACGCGCGGGTGATCGAGGCGCTCGGCGGAGCGGCGGCCGTGTCGGGCTCGTATCGCCTGTTCATGGCGCCGGGCATGGGACACTGCGGCGGCGGCGAAGGACCGAACGCGTTCGACATGGTCAGTGCCCTCGAACAGTGGGTCGAGGCCGGCAGGCCGCCGGAACAGATCATCGCCTCGCACTCGACCGGGGGCCGCGTCGATCGGACGCGGCCGCTGTGCCCGTACCCGCAGGTGGCGTCCTACCGGGGCACGGGCAGCATTGACGAGGCCGCGAGTTTCGTCTGTCGCGCACCGTAGCGTCAGCGATCAGCGGCGAGCTTGCTGAAGCTTCGTCGAGGGCTTGGCTGAGATAGCTGATAGCCGGCGCCACGTCGACACAAGCGCTGTTCGCGATTAGACTGGTCGGGCCTGAATGCCGCAGGGCTCCCCGGGAGGTACGATGCGACGTCTGGTTGCCTCGGCTGCTGCCCTTTTCACGCTGCTGCCGGGAGCCTTGGTCGTCAGGGGGGCAGGGCCCGTGTCGCCCGCGACCCCGACGCAGACAGGAACGCGCGACGCTCCTGCGCCATCGTTGCAGCAGCCGCGGGCGTTGGTCGATCGCTACTGCGTCACCTGTCATAACCAGACGCTGAACACTGGCAGTCTGGCGCTCGACCGGCTCGACATGGCCAACGTCGGAGCCAACCCCGACGTCTGGGAAAAAGTGGCGCGCAAGATGGGTGGCGGGCTCATGCCCCCGACCGGGCAGCCGCGACCGGATCGGCCTGCCGCTCTCGCCTTCGTGTCGTGGCTGGAAGCCGAGCTGGATCGGGCGGCAGCCAGCCGGCCGGACCCGGGCAGAACCGAACCCTTGCATCGGCTGAACCGCGCTGAGTACCGGAACGCCATCCGCGATCTGCTCTCGCTCGACATCGACGTGACCTCGCTGCTCCCGGGCGACGATGCAAGCTACGGGTTCGACAACATCGCCGGCGTGCTCAAGGTGTCGCCGACGCTGATGGAGCGCTACCTGACGGCGGCCCGGAAGATCAGTCGCCTCGCCGTTGGGTTGCCCGTGTCGTTCCCCAGCGTCGACACGGTCCGCGTTCCCGAGGACCTCCCGCAGGACGATCGAATCGCGGGGTTGCCATTCGGGACGCGCGGCGGCGTCAGGGTGTCCCACACCTTTCCGGTCGATGCTGACTACGGAATCAAGGTCCGATTGTCGCGCCTGGGATTGAGCGGCGGCGCCACCGAAGATGTGCCGCGTTTCGCCGAGTCTCACGATCTCGAGGTCAGCCTGGATGGTGTGCGGCTTAAGGTTTTCACGCTGGCGGGGGAAACGCTCGAACCAGGTCGACGGCAGGACGCGTACCAGCAGGGGCGCGCGAACCTGGACGCCGATTGGGAGGTGCGCGTGCCGGTCGAGGCCGGGCCGCACGAGATCGTCGTCGCCTTCTTGAAGAAGTCGTCGGCTCTGAACGAGACGGTCCGGCTGCCCTTCTTGAGGCCCTACGTGGGATCTGGCGGCGATACGCGGTATCAGCCGTACCTGAGCAGCGTCACGATCAGCGGGCCGTTCACGACCGGCGGGCGGGCCGAGGACACGCCGAGCCGCCGGCGGATCTTCGCGTGCCGGCCGGCTTCGCCCAGAGATGAGCTGTCGTGCGCACGAAGCATTCTGACCTCGCTGGCTCGCCGCGCGTATCGGCGCCCTGTTGCAGACGGTGATCTGAAGCCGCTTCTGGCCTTCAGCCCGGCCCTCGGCGTAGAAGGCCAGAAGCGGCTTCAGATCGCCGTCT